>CANRPV010000001.1 GCA_947632575.1 uncultured Eggerthellaceae bacterium
GGCGGGGATTTTGAAGTCTGGCGGAGAAGCAGGGATTCGAACCCTGGAAGCCCTTGTGGGGCTTACTCACTTAGCAGGCGAGCACCTTCGGCCTCTCGGTCACTTCTCCCCAGACAGAGAAGCATCATACTTGACAATCAATTCCAGTGTCAATCACGTTCACGAGCGGAAATGAGTGTTTCTTCACGGTAAGAACCACTTCTCGAATCTGCCGGCATCGGCTAATCTTTGTCAAAAGCCTTTCTCGGATACGAAATGCTCGGTTATGAAACGGCTGAAGATGTCGCTAAGGCAGATGGCTGACTGAATGAAGGTTTTGGTACAAATATTCTGCGCGATGCTCCTTGCGGCCATGCTTCCTCTGTGCTCCCTCGCCGCTGAGGGCGGGGCGGCATCCGCGGACTCCTCGAATCAAAACTCCACATCGCAGCAGACGTCTGTGCGGGTAGCGGAGCCGGGATCCGATCAGGCGATACCAAGCCCCGAAGAGGTGAACGAACAATCGACCGACGGCACCTATGAGGTGGTCGCGGTTGACACCTTGGCTCAAGCTGAAACCGACGGAACTCTTCACGTGATAGAGCAGCGGCAGGTTAAGCTTGACGCACCCACTGAGCGCATCTCTTGGCCGATCGATCTCATCTGGGGTACGACGCGAATTCAGATCAATTCTCTTCGGGCCATGGTTTTGGATGAGAACGGCCAGGCCGAAGGGGAATGGATCACGCTGGCCGATGTGAGCTTCCGCCGAGATTGGCGTGAAGCGGGTGGTCCTAATGGGCAGAGCTTTGCCTACGTGGGTAATAACTCTGGACTCTCGATCTTTTTTAATCAGGACGTTTCGCGCGTGCTCTTCGAATTGGATTACAGCCTTGCCGACGGTGTCCAGATCTACGAGGACGCCGCGCAGGTCTATTGGCGCTACGTGCCCACCAGAGGAGATCTCGTTTCGAATAACGTGACCACCACGGTGGTGCTGCCCGTTCCGGCGTCGGTGACCAACGCGGGTGAGTATATATCTGCCTGGGGACATGGCCCTGAGGGCAGCGAGGTCGTCGTTAACCCCGAAGGAAGCATCCTTTACGTGGTTCCCCAGGTGATGAAAGGGCAGTACGCCGAGGCGCGTATCGTCTTTCCGAAAGCTTGGATAAGCCATGCCAGCGCTGAATCGGCCCAAGCCCATCATGGCGAGTACATTTTGGATAGCTCGGTGCGCGAAGAGGCTCAATGGACGGATCGCGATTCGCACCTCCAGTCGATCGCCACCTCGGAGAATCTGATTCTGATCGTGGTCTGCGGCGTGGTGGTGTTGGGGGCTTTGGTGCTCTTTCTCTGCTTCGGGCGTGAGCATCACCCGGCTTTCACGGACCGGTATAGCACCGAGCTTCCTGATCCAAAGTTCGATCCGGCGTTGATCGGCCGACTTTGGCGTTGGAATCGGCCTTCACCGGACGATCTGGTGGCAAGCATCGTCGAACTTTCCAATCGCGGGCTCGTGAAGCTTCAGGTTGCGGAAGGGCAGCCCGGCCAAGAGATGAACGACTACGAGCTGGTAGGCGCCCATCCCCTCTGGAAGCAAACCTGGGGATGCCAAAGACGGACTCTGCGTTTTCTGCTGAGCCTGTCTCCGGGCGATCAGTTCCGTCTGCGCTTCGCGGATCTTCGTAAGATGAGCGTGGAAGATCCTCAAAGACTCAGCGAAGCCTACAAGCTTTGGCAAAAGGGACTGGGGGCTGACGTGGATTCCCGGGGATGGTTCGACCGTCGCAGCTTCACGCTCCAGATGATTGTGGGTACCCTCTCTGGAATCGCAGCTCTGCTTACGCTTTTGAGTCTGTTCTTCGGCTCGCGCGGCATCCCGACGATCGCCTTGGGCATAACGACGGTGGCCCTTGGCGTGTTGGCCAACTATATGCCTCGGCGCAGCGTCGAGGGAAACGAACTTATCGCCCATGCCAAAGCCTTGAGAAACTGGCTTCGCGATATCTCGGAGCGAGGAGGCGCGCCGATATCCGGTGAGGATTATTGGAAGAGCGCGTTGGTCTACGCCTATCTCTTTAACGAGGAGGACAGCGTCGTCTCCTATCTTAACGAGACGAAGCCCTCGTGGATTCGACCTTTGACCTGGCAGAGGTGGTACCTCAAGACGCAGGGAGCCAATCAGGTCCCGATGCCGCCTGCGGTGGATTTGCTGAGTGCGAACTTAGAGGAGGCGCTCGCCCGGCTTGCGCTATGATAGGAGGAAGTGAACGCTTCTTCCAACATAGTCTTCCGTTTTTTCAGTTCAGGCCTATATAAGCTTATGCTTCTTGGCGCGGCGCTCATCTGGGGTGTGAGCTTCGTGTTCATGAAGGACGCCGTGGAGGTTATGGAACCGGCTACGCTGGTGGGGTTCCGTTTTCTTTTGACCGCCCTTTTGATGACCGCCGTCTTTTGGAGGCGGATGCGTCAGAATTTCAACAAGGATCACCTTACTAAGGGTGCCCTGATCGGGATATTCTATTTTCTGGCCTATCTGACCCAGACCGAGGGTTTGGATTATACGACGCCGGGTATCAACGCTTTTCTCACGGCGACCTACTGCGTCATGGTGCCCTTCCTCTTTTGGGTGGCCGCGCGCAAAAAGCCCAGCATCTTCAATATAGTGGCGGCTTGCCTCTGTATCGCAGGCGTCGGCTTCGTGTCGCTTACCGGGGAGTCGCTCAGGCTTGGCTATGGGGAGATCATGACTCTCGTGTGCGCCTTTTTCTTCGGCGTGCATATTGTGCTCGTCGCTCAGTACGCGCTCGGATGTGATGTGCTGGTGCTCACGGTCTACCAGTTTTGGGTGGCGGGCATTTGCGGTCTCGCCTTAGGTATGGCGACCGAATCGGCTCCGAACTGGGCGGCGATATCTCCCGAGTTTATTTGGAACATGGCTTTTCTGGTGATCGCCGCCTCGGGAGTGGCCATGGTGTTTCAAAATGTGGGTCTTGCCCATGTGCCGCCGGCTCAGGCATCCTTGTTGATGTCCTTCGAGTCGGTATTCGGAGTTCTCTTCTCCGTTTTGCTTTATGGGGAACAGCTCAGCGTGCGTTTAGTGGTGGGCTTCGCGCTCATTTTCACGGCGGTACTCGTGAGCGAGCTGCTGCCGGGAAAACAGGAGAACGCGTCCCGAGAAGGCGCCCTTAAGGGGGTCGAGGAGAGGAGATCCGAGGCGCAGCTGTCGGCGTCGAGCAACGGGTCAGCGTCGCGCGCAACGACGGTTCCTCCTCAAGTGGCCCAAACGGCGCACGCCGCAGCCGACCTCTTGGGAGGAGATTCCATGGCCCTCGGAGAGCTGGAAGAAGAATTACGATGGCAGGAGAAACTTGACGCCCATGAACCCTAAGATCGGACAAGAAACGCAAAACGAAAAGACCAACATCGTTCTGATCGGGATGCCAGGTGCTGGAAAATCGACTCTCGGTCAGGAATTGGCCGCGCGGCTCGGTCTTCCTTTCGTCGACACGGATGATCTTATCAGTGAGGCGAGTGGCATCTCGCTTCAGGATCTGATCGACCGCGATGGTGCGACGGCCTTTATGGAGCTGGAGGCTTCATTGGTTTCCGCGCTTAATCTCGACCGAAGCATCATCGCCACCGGTGGATCGGTGGTCTATTCCGATGAGGCAATGGGTCGTCTCAAAGACAAAGGAACGCTGATCTACCTGCGCATCGGCTTGGATGAACTCAATAAACGGGCCGAGAATTTCGACTCGCGGGGCATCGTGTTGCGTGGTGGAAGCTCCATGGATCTCGGTGAGCTTATTCGCGAGAGGACTCCTCTTTATGAGCGTTATGCCGATCGGATCGTCGATATCGATGGGCTCGACGTATCTCAAGCTGTCGATCTCGTCTTGGCCTCGCTGGAAGGATGAGCTGTCTGACGTTGCGCCCATGGTAGAATGAGAGCGCCGTTGGCTGTGCCCCCGTAGCTCAGCGGATAGAGCGTCGGTTTCCTAAACCGTGCGTCGGAGGTTCGAGTCCTCTCGGGGGCGCCACAAAGAAGTCACACGAACCTGTTTCACCAGATGGCAGGTTCGTGTCTTTCTCAACGTGAAGTGCTGCGGTTCCCGCAGGGATGAAAGCCGTTTGGTAGGGATAGGTCGAGGAACTCTCATGGCTGATATAGCTCTCCGTTTTGATCGCGATATGCTGGTGCTTTCGTCGCCCATTCGAGGCGCCCTGGATAAGCTCGGTATCGATACCGAGCGGAATTTCGAGTTAACCTTGCTACTCGAGCCCGAGGTCATTGAGGAAGCCTACCAGGTACAGGCGATAAGCGGGGCCCAGTGCTTGGTGGCTCCGACGGCAACGCTGTTACAGGCCCGTTTGGCCCGTCAATCCATGGAACAAAGTCTCGAAGCTCTGATCGAAAGCGCTCTTCACATGGTGCAGGCACAAAGGCCTCAACATCTTTTGGTGGAATTGGGCTCTTGCGGTCTGCCCCTGGATCCTTCCTCACGGTTTTCGCTTCGCGAGTATTCCGATCAGTACGTACGCGTGGCCCGGCTCTATCGGGAACACGACATCGACGGTTATCTTCTGTCCGGTTTCGAGAGCCTTGAGACGCTGAAATGCGCGGTGATCGGCTTGCGCAAGGTGAGCTCGCTTCCCATTTTCGCCGAGTTGGATATAGACGATGAGGGCTGTCTTTGGGATGGAAAGATCAGTCTGTCTGAGGTTTGCGATGATCTGGCTGCGAACGAAGTAAGCGTCATCGGAGTGCGCACCGCTCTTGGGTCCGAGAAAATCGCGGAGCTGCTTGCGGAAATTAAGAGTTCCTGCGGTCTTCCCCTTTTAGTCGAGCTCTTGGTGAAAGACGTCGATCCTAAAAACCCGCATCCTACCCCGGACAATCCCTACGCCAATGCGGACACCATGATCGAAGCCGCCGATCGTCTCAGGGAGGCGGGTGCACAATTTCTCCGGGCAGGAGGCGAGGCGCCTCTCGCCTATACCGGCGCGCTGGTTGCCGCCTGTTTCGGTCAAAGAGTAACCGGGACTTCAGGCCAAGGGTTTTCAGGTGAGAAGGATGATTCAGAAGAAGAGGAAGACCAGGCGCCTTCTGTCTACGCGTCCATGGACGAAGCTCAGCTCAGTGAGCTGGGACGTCAGTTGAGAGAGCGGATCGATGCGGCTCTGGCGTTTCGCGGCGCTATGGACAATGAGAGCGATAGAGCGAAAGGGACGGACGCCAATGAGTCCTAAGGCCCATCAAGGATCCAACCGCGAGCCCAGTCCGTGGTATGGCGCCCTACAGGATATGGTGGAGAGCCTTTACCATGATCTTGAGCAGGAGGCTTATGCTCCCTACGGAGGCGTGCACGTGCCTCTTGATCCCGATGAGGCTCCCACGGTGCGGCGCTTGGATGTGGTCATCGCCGCCGAAGCCGCCGATCTCCCCGAGGATCTTCTGGAAATCGTGAATCTGCTTCCACCGGGCGATTACGACCGCGAACGGCTTTGCAACCAATTGAACTCCGCTTTGGCCGGACGAGCTCTTGGCCAGGTCTATGGGACCGTCGCGTGATTTTGGCCCTCGCCGTTTAGCTGACGAATCCGCAACAAAGAACTGAAATCTCAAAAAATCCGATGCTTACCCTTGCGCGAAAAAAGGGCGGCGAGTACTATATATATCCACGGGAGAGAGGGTAATACACAATATATTGTGGATTACCAAGCGTAAAGGCTGTGGAAAGTTTGTTGAATACCGACAAATCTTCCCCCGTTGAAATCGCAAAAGTTCTTTAGTGCGACCAATGGTGAAGCTTTGAGTTCCCACCTCATTTTGTGCGGCACCGCCGCGTGAAATGAAATGCACTATTAAACGGGTTTAGGTGACGAAGTACAGGAAAGGGCAAAGGTCGCAACTATGGTTGATACGATTATCAAGCGCGATGGGCGCACCACGACGTTTCACAGTGAGAAGATTGCCGATGCCGTCGAAAAGGCTTTCCAGGCTTGTGCCGCCATGCAGGATAGGGCTGTAGCCGAAGAAATTGCCGCCACGGTTGTCAAAAAGCTCGACGATGGTGCCATCGAAGGCACGCCTACCGTTGAAGGCGTGCAGGACTTGGTAGAAGAAACGCTCATCGAGGCCGGATTCGTACAGACCGCCAAGGCCTACATCCTGTACCGCGCCGAGCGCAACCGCGTTCGCGACGTGAATTCCCGCCTGATCAAGACTCTCAAGGACATCACCTTCTCCAAGGCCTCTGAGTCCGATATGAAGCGCGAAAACGCCAACATCGACGCCGATACCGCCATGGGCACCATGCTCAAGTACGGCTCTGAGTCGGCGAAGCAATTCTATGAGATGTGCGTCATTGATCCGAAGTTCGCCCGTGCCCATCGCGAAGGCGACATTCATATCCATGACATGGACTTCTACACGCTGACCACCACTTGCTGCCAGATCGAGCTTCGGAAGCTCTTCAAGGGCGGCTTCTCCACCGGTCATGGCGTTTTGCGCGAGCCCAACGATATCGCCAGCTATGCGGCTCTCGCCTGCATCGCCATCCAGTCCAACCAGAACGACCAGCATGGCGGTCAATCGGTGTGTGACTTCGACTATGGTCTAGCCGACGGCGTGCGCAAGACCTATCGTCGCCTGTTCAAGAAGCATCTGGCTGAGGCCGTCGAGCTGCTCACGGACATTGAGGATGAGCGCGACTTCGTTGAGAACCTTCTTGCCGAGGTAGAGAAGAAGACCGGCAAAGTGGCCAGCCTTTCGATGGACGAGGACTTCAGCGCCGCGGTCAAAGAGGCTCTGCAGGCCAATTCCGCGAAGCTTGCGGGTGAGGGCGCCGCTGACAGCAAGATCATCGACGAGGCTAAGGCCGACACGATCATCGCCTACGCAGTCAAGCAGGCTACCAATGACTCCGACCGCACCACCTTCCAGGCCATGGAGGCGCTCGTTCACAACCTGAACACGATGCACTCCAGGGCCGGCGCTCAAACGCCGTTCAGCTCGGTGAACTATGGTATGGACACCAGCCCTGAGGGTCGTATGGTCATCAAGAACATGCTTCTTGCCACCGAAGATGGCCTGGGCCATGGGGAAACCCCGATCTTCCCGGTGCAGATCTTCCGCGTGAAGGAAGGCGTGAACTACAACCCCGAGGATCCGAACTATGATCTGTTCAAGTTGGCGATGCGCTGCTCAGCCAAGCGCTTGTTCCCGAACTTCAGCTTCCTGGACGCACCGTTTAACGCCCAGTATTACAAGGGCACGCCTGAGACCGAGATCGCCTACATGGGCTGCCGTACTCGCGTCATGGGCAACGTGTACGACCCAGAGCGTGAAGTGACTCCTGGTCGTGGCAATCTGTCGTTCACTTCCATCAATCTGCCTCGTCTAGCCATCCGCTCCAAGGGTGATCTGGATCTTTTCTTCGACCTGCTGGACTCCAAGCTGGCATTGGTCACCGGGCAGCTCACCGAGCGCTTTGAGATTCAGGCTCGCAAGAAGGTCTACAATGCGCCGTTTTTGATGGGCCAGGGAGTTTGGATCGACTCCGAGAACCTCAAGCCGGATGATGAGCAGCGCGAGGTGCTCAAGCACGGCACCCTGACCACTGGCTTTATTGGTCTGGCCGAGTGCCTGGTAGCTTTGACCGGCTCCCATCATGGTGAAAGCGCTGAGGCACAGCGTCTTGGCCTGGAGATCATCGGCCATATGCGTCGTTATTGCGATCGCATCTCTCAAGAGCGCGGCATGAACTACACGCTCATCGCCACCCCGGCCGAGGGTCTGTCAGGACGCTTCGTCCGGATGGATCGTGAGCGCTACGGTGTCATTCCCGGAGTGACCGATCGCGATTACTACACCAACGGCTTCCATGTACCGGTCTATTACAACATCTCCGCCTTTGACAAGATCGCCATCGAGGCTCCGTATCACGCCCTCACCAACGGCGGCCACATCTCTTACATCGAGCTTGACGGTGACCCGACCGAAAATCTCGAGGCTTTCGAATCGGTCATGGGCTATGGATCGATCAACCATCCGGTCGACCGGGATCCGGTTTGCGGTTATAACGGCATCATCGACGACGTCTGCCCCAAGTGCGGTCGTACCGAGGCTGATCATCAGCTGCCCTTCGAGCGCATTCGTCGCATCACCGGTTATCTTGTCGGTACTCTTGATCGCTTCAACGATGCCAAGCGGGCCGAAGAGCATGACCGCGTAAAGCATGGGGTACCCAATAACCATTAACGCCATCGGCGTTAATGACACTCGTCGCGGGAGACCCGTCCTGAGATGATGAACCCGCCGACAGAAATACGACTTTTTGGCACAGCGTCAGACTCGATCGTTGATGGACCGGGTCTGCGCTTTGCCGTCTTCGTCCAAGGATGCAGCCATCACTGCCCCGGATGCCATAATCTCAAAAGCCAAGATCCTTCGGGTGGCCAGATACGCACACTCGATAGTCTCATGGAGGAGATCAAGGCTAACGGTTTGGTCCATGACGTCACCCTCTCGGGAGGAGAGCCCTTTGAACAAGCGGCGGCATGCGCTGAACTAGCGCGGCGCCTTAAAGATGAGGGCTATGGGTTGTGGGCCTACAGTGGCTATCTGTATGAGGATCTCTGCGAAAAAGCCAAGGAAGAACCAGCCATCGGCCAGCTGCTTGAACTGGCCGATGTCCTAGTAGATGGTCCTTTCATCGAGGCGCAGAAATCGCTCGGATTGGAATGGAAGGGTTCGGCTAACCAGCGGGTGATAGATCTTGCCGCCACCCGTCAAGCCGGTCATATCGTGCTCTGGACCCATCAGGAGGAAGACTTTAATCGGCCCCTCAAGTGGTGAACTATAATGGCGCCATGGAAGTCTTTTTCAACACCCTCAATGACATCATTCATGCGGACTGGTTTCTCGAGGCCGTGGCTGCTGCTATCATCCTCGCTCTCACCGGACTGCTCGCAAAAGTCTGCGTCAAGCTCTTCCATCGCTATGTTTCGCGCAGCCAGTCGGTGCTGCCTCAAAGCTCCATCTTCGTCAACGTAATTCGGGTAAGCATCTGGTTGGTGGGCATCGGCATAGTGCTCGCCTTCTGCTTTGACGTCAATGTCAGTGCGATTATCACCGCTTTGGGCGTCGGTGGTATCGCGGTTTCCTTGGGTTTTCAGGATACGATTTCAAATCTTATCGGCGGTCTTCAGATCAGCCTTTCGAAAGTGGTGAAACCGGGAGACCATATCAAGATGGGTCCCAACGGGGTAAGCGGTGTTGTAAGGGATGTAACCTGGCGTTATACCACTGTCGATGATGCCGCAGGTCAGCGCATCATCATCCCGAACTCAACGATGAACACCACGGCGGTGGTGCATATGGCTCCTTTGACGGCGGTGTCGGTGCCTTTTGTGGCCACCGTGGAAGGTAATGAGCTCAACGAAACAGCTTCCGCTATTGAAAAGGCGGTGGCTACCGCCGTAAGTTCCGTCAATAAGTTGGTCAAAGATCCGCAGGTATTTTTCTCCGAGGTCACCGATTTCGGGTTTAAAGGATCGGTAAGTTTCACTATCGAAGACAGCTCTAAACTGGGGGCGGTTAAGGATGCCGCCGTGCGAGCAATTGCTCCTTACGTGCATGAAGAGAGAACAGAGCTCGTAGCGACTCCCTCAAAAAGTTAAGATATTTTACAAACCCTTGAGCAAAATAAAACTCGTTCTTGATTCTCAATTCCGATCATAGGGATCGACAGTTAAACCTCGATTTATGAAAGGGATTAGGAATGAAAGCAGGACGAATAGGGAAGTTTGCTCTCGTAGGAGCGTTGGCATTGGGGATCTGTAGTCTTTGCGCCTGTGCAGCCAACACTTCTGAGACGGACGCCTCTGGCGATGACATCATCTCGGTCATTTCACGCGAAGACGGATCAGGCACCCGAAGCGCCTTTATCGAACTTCTAGGTATCGAAAACAAGGATTCCAGCGGACAAAGCGTTGACGCAACGACTCCTGACGCAGTCATAACCAATTCAACTTCAGTCATGATGACGACGGTCGCAGGGGATCCTCTGGCAATCGGCTATATCTCACTAGGCTCACTTAATGACAACGTGAAAGCAGTGGAGGTAGATGGCGTAGCGGCCACGGCGGCGAATGTGAAAGATGGCAGCTACACCGTTTCCCGGCCGTTCAACATTGTCACAAATGGTACTGAAAATGATGTGGTTCGTGACTTTATCAGCTTCGTTTTAAGCAATCAGGGTCAGGCTATCGTTGAGCAAGAGGGTTACATAGCCGTCGATGAAGGCGCTGGAAACTACGAACCATCTGAGCTGAGCGGTACAGTTGTGGTAGCCGGTTCTTCTTCAGTGACACCGGTCATGGAGGTGCTTGCCGAAGCCTATGAGGGATTGAACGGTGGCGTTGATATCCAGGTCAACCAGTCGGATTCCACCACCGGAATCAACAGCATCATTGACGGTACCGCCGATATCGGTATGGCTTCGCGCGAGTTAAAGAACTCAGAAATCGATAAAGGCCTCATAGGGACTGTAATCGCGCAAGATGGTATCGCTATTATCGTCAATCTGGACAACCCCGTTGAAAATCTAAGTACCGCGCAGATTCGAGAAATCTATATGGGCGAAATAACTTATTGGGGAGATATCGATTAAGTAGTATGTCCGCGAAGTTTAAAGAAAAGCTGGCCTCCGCTCTTTTTGGTTTCACAGCGGCTGTTTCCATTCTCGCGGTGGCACTCATCTGCCTGTTCCTCTTTCTTAATGGCGTCCCCGCGCTTGCCGATATTGGCTTGCCAGAGTTTCTCTTTGGTTCGACCTGGCAACCGAGTAGTGGCATTTACGGCATATTTCCCATGATCGTGGGTAGTATCTACGTTACGGCGGGCGCCATGATCGTTGGGGTGCCGACGGGACTCTTGACGGCTCTTTATCTTTCGCGCTTCGCGAACGCGAAGATAGCCCAGTTTCTCAAACCGGGTGTGGAGCTTTTGGCGGGTATTCCTTCGGTGGTCTACGGCTTTTTTGGCCTTATGATTATCGTCCCCTTTATTCGCACCTCCATGCCCGGCAATGGCTTTTCTTTGCTCGCAGCCTCTCTTCTGCTTGGCGTCATGATCCTTCCCACCGTAATCACGGTAGCTCAGAGTGCTCTCGATGCGGTGCCGCGAAGCTATTACGAAGGTGCTCTAGCGCTGGGAGCAGATCACGAACGATCCGTGCTACAGGTGGTGGTGCCGGCTGCGGTGTCAGGACTTATGGCTTCGGTCATTTTAGGAGTAGGGCGAGCTATTGGTGAGACCATGGCCGTGGTTATGGTAGCGGGTAATCAAGTGCAAATACCGACAAGCATATTCGAAGGTGTGAGGACTATGACCGCCAACATTGTGCTTGAGATGGGTTATGCCGCTGATCTGCATAGAGGAGCGCTCATCGCCACGGGGGTCGTTCTATTTGTATTCATCTTGCTGATCACCTTGCTGCTCAATCTGATAAAGAGGCGCAGCGAGATTTAATGGAGGATGGCTAAATTGGCTTTCAGCGACGCTCATGGAAGAAGGTTGAAAGCGGCGATTGTCCGTTGGGTTATTTACGGAGCTACGCTTCTTACGGTAGCGGTGTTGTTCGGTATTCTCGGTTACATTCTTTGTAATGGTGTACCCAATCTCACACCGGAGCTTTTTGCCTGGGAATACACCACCGACAATGTCTCCCTGATGCCCGCTTTCATCAACACAATCCTTATCGCAGCTCTGGCCTTGACCATTGCTGTCCCCTTAGGGATTGGTGCGGCGATCTATCTGGTGGAATATGCGCGACGGGGTAATCGCTTCGTGATGGTGGTGAGAGCGGCTGCCGAGACGCTCCAAGGAATTCCCTCGATTATCTATGGGCTTTTTGGATTGCTCTTTTTCGTGACGGCTCTGGGATGGCGGCTTTCGCTCATGGCGGGTGCCTTTACGTTGGCGATCATGGTGCTTCCCGTAATCATGCGCACGACCGAAGAGGCATTGTTGGCGGTACCAAACGCGTATCGTGAGGCGAGCTTCGGCCTTGGCGCCGGGCGCTTGCGCACAGTGTTTTGCTGCGTGCTGCCGACAGCGATTCCCGGTATCGTCGGAGGTGTGATCCTCGCGTTAGGACGGTGCGTGGGGGAGGTCGCGGCGCTACTCTATACGGCGGGCTCTGTCGCCGAAGTACCGAATTTTCTCCAACAAGGATTCGCGGCTTTTTTTCAACCTACGCGTACCCTTGCGACGCATCTGTATGTACTCGCTAGTGAGGGACTTCATACACAAGAGACTTTCGCCACCGCCGTCGTGCTTTTAATCCTCGTGATTACGCTCAATCTCGGAGCCAACTTTTTTGCGAAAAAGCTGGGTGTTAAGAGAGAGGATGGCTAAGTTGGAATATCACTCGGAGCAAAAAGCATCACCTAAGATGAGCGTCAAGGATTTGAACCTCTATTACAAGGACTTTCAGGCACTAAAATCCGTAAACCTTGATTTTCCTGCTCATCAGGTGACCGCACTCATCGGTCCATCGGGTTGTGGTAAATCCACGTTGCTCAAGTGCCTTAATCGTATGAATGATCTGGTGGCGGGTTGTCAAATTACCGGGACGGTATTTTTGGATGGTCAAGATGCCTACAAAGAGGTAAACGTAAATGACCTTAGACGGCGGGTCGGCATGGTCTTTCAGCAACCCAATCCATTCCCCATGAGCATCTACGACAACATAGCATTCGGCCCTCGTACCCATGGTATTAAAAGCAGGTCTGATCTAGACGTCATCGTGGAGCAAAGCCTTCGATCAGCTGCTCTCTGGGACGAGTTGAAGGATCGACTGAAGAAGAATGCTTTGAGTCTTTCGGGAGGACAGCAACAAAGACTTTGCATTGCGCGGGCTTTAGCCGTCAAGCCCGAAGTTTTGTTGATGGATGAATCTACGGCAGCACTGGATCCTATCTCTACAGCGAAGATCGAAGAGCTGGTAGGAGAGCTGAAGGATTCCTATACCATCATCATGGTGACCCATAATATGCTACAGGCGCGTCGTGTCTCGGACAGGACGGCGTTTTTTCTCCTCGGGGAAATGGTAGAGATGGGTCCTACTGAAATCCTGTTCTCCCGGCCTCGGGAAAAGCGCACCGCCAGTTATGTCTCAGGGGAATTTGGATAAAATGATCCAGATGGGAAATGGCGTCGGAGCCGTTTAAAGGGGAGTCCTTTGATCTATTACGTCGAAGACGATATCAACATTCGCGAACTTACGCTCTATGCCCTCAAACAGGCGGGCTATGAGGCGGAAGGTTTCGCCCACGCCACGCCGTTTTTCGAGGCCTGCGCGAAGGTCAAGCCGGATCTGATCTTGCTCGATATCATGCTGCCGGAGATCGATGGTATCCAAATCTTGAAGAAGCTGAGAGAAGATCTGACCACTCAATACATACCAGTCATGATGCTGACCGCTAAAGGGACCGAATATGATACGGTTCGTGGTCTTGACGCGGGAGCTGATGATTATCTAGCGAAGCCCTTTGGCATGATGGAGCTGATCTCGCGCGTGAACGCGTTGCTTCGCCGCGCACAAACTCCGGCTATCGCCCAGAAGGATTCTATAGAAGCGGGACCGGTGGAGATTTCCCTCGTGGCGCACACGGTGACGATCGGGGGAGTTCCGGTCGCTTTAACCTTAAAGGAATTCGATCTGCTTTCGATGCTCGTGGAAAACGAGGGACATGTGCTGACAAGAGCCCAGCTGCTTGAGGGCGTTTGGGATATCACCTATATCGGGGAGACGCGCACCGTGGACGTCCATATCCAAACTTTGCGGCAGAAGATGGAAAAAGCTCTGGAAGGAAGTGGCGCTCTCATAAACACCGTGCGCGGTGTCGGCTATAGCTTTTCGCGAGAATAGCGTCGGTGGGCTATGATCCTTGCAAGCGATAGAGAGATCGATAACGAAATGGCTGGAGATGCGGCTGTTGAGGCGGAGCGTCTCACATCGGTTGCCTCATCGGTTGCCGCGAAAAGTCTGATCCATGGTTCCGAGAAAAGCCTTTCCCGCACGATTTTTCTGCGGGTTCTGATTTTCACCCTGCTGGTGGTTCTAATCATTTCACTGGCATTGACCAGCATCTATTACTTCAACTATGAGAACAACGCCGAGAAGGGCTTACAGTCGATAGCGCAAGAAGCTGCGATTGATCTCAGCGAACTGCCGGTCGATGGTTACGATGAGGTGCTTGCGGCTCAGTTTCCTGATCATGTGCGTTTCACCCTGATCGCCTCAGATGGAACCGTTCTCTTCGATAGCAGCTTTGATGCCGTCGAGCTGGACAATCACAGTCTTCGCCCCGAATTTCAGGAGGCGCAGGCCCAGGGTGAGAGCACGGTCATACGCTATTCGGACACGCTTGCCACCGATACACTCTACGCGGCTGTGCGCCTAGATGATGGGGAAGTACTTCGCCTGTCCGAGACGCGAGAGTCGCTGTTTAGTTTTATGGCAAGTCTCACCGTTCCAATCGTGATCGCGATGCTGATCGCCGGCGCCATGGTGCTGGTGCTTTCGCGAATCATCACCACCCGGATCATGAAGCCTATCGATGCCCTCGATTTCTCAGAGCCGCTTGAAAACGACATCTACGAGGAAATGACGCCGCTGCTTACCCGTATCGACACGCAGCAGCTTTTACTGAAACGCCAAAATGAGGAGTTAGCTCGTGCCGAGAGCCTCCGAAGGGATTTTTCTGCCAATGTTTCGCATGAGATGAAGACGCCTTTGCAGGTCATCGCCGGCTACGCGGAGCTGATGCAAGGCGGACTTGTTCCGCCGGAGGATGTGCAACGATTCTCGGGGCTGATTTTTGACGAGTCCTTGGCGATGCGCTCCCTGATAGATGACGTGCTTCTCCTTTCCCGTCTTGACGAGTCGGCCTTTGAAGATGATGCAGCGGTACCGGTAGATCTTTATCAGTTGGCGCGTCAGGTGGCTGATCGTCTTGAGGCGGTTGCCGCCGCGAAGGAGGTTGCCGTCAGCGTGAAGGGCAGCTCAGCTCTGGTTAATGGTAACGAGGCTCTCCTTGAAACCATGATCCATAACCTCGTGGAGAATGCCATCACCTATAATCGGGCTGAAGGTCAGGTGGAAGTTCTCGTGACAGCTGTCAGCCAAGAAGCGATTCTTCGGGTAAGTGATACCGGATCGGGTATTCCCGAAGACAAATACGACAAGGTGTTTGAGCGTTTTTACCGTCTTGAGCAAAGCCGTTCCAAGGAGACGGGTGGCACGGGGCTCGGTCTTGCCATCGTCAAACACGTGGTTTTCTATCATCACGGAGAAATTGAAGTGGAAAGTCAGCTTGGGGAGGGTACCGTCTTCACCGTTCATCTGCCCCTGCTTGAGATACAGCAAATAAGAACAAAAAAGGCCTGCTCCCAGTCAGAAGGATGAACCCACCTCTAAAGGTGGGTGCTCTCAGCGGGCTTCCTAGCTTTCTTATCAACAGACAAGAATCCCTATTCCACCAGCAATCTTGAACTCCCTCATCGATAACCGTCGGTCCATCGCGTGTATGACGGGAGCAGTACCTTTATTGAAGTATAGGGTACTATAGCAAAAGAAAAAGTCTTGACTTAGTGCAGGGCGTTCTCTGTATTGCTTTCGTTGCTTTCAGCTACCTGATTGTCATTTTGAAGTTTGCTAATATGACTTTCAGGCCCATTGGAATCAGGCCCATTGAATTAAGCTCATCGCTATTGAGTCTATTGGAACTAAGTTCTGATGAGAAAAAGAATGGTGCGGGTGAAAGGACTTGAACCTTCATGGGGTTACCCCCATACGGACCTGAACCGTACGCGTCTGCCAATTCCGCCACACCCGCACAACATGCCGCCGCAAAAGCGACCATACGTCAAGCAAGCAGGATAAAGCTTGGTTTCGTTGAGCTTCTCAAAGCCTCAGCTCAACTGCCGCCGCTTGCTGAAAGTGGGAGTTATCATACCCCAGACGCAGGCCTTCCGCAAGCGCATTCCACAGGCGTCTTCGGCAGTCTTCGTTAAGTTCTCCCGACTGGGCCGCTCTAGATAAAGCCGTAATAATGGCGCTGAACCACCGCTTGGTAGACCCAGTTGATCAGCGTGATGAAATCGTAGACCGGAAGTCCGCAGGCCCTCTGAATATCGGCGGCATAGGGAGGTAGATCGCTACACTCCAGCAGGATCGCCCCAATCTCGGGATGATCCTTTTTTAGCTGCTGAGCCAAAGCGGCAAGATCTTTTGCCAGCGCCTGGTTGTCGAGCTCGGTTTTTCCCCAGCGGATAGGAGCGAAGCTTTCCATGTCGCCCACGTTTTGAACGACGATGCGCTTACTATCGCAACCCACGTGGGCAAGCAAGCCGTCGTTCACGCTTGGGCTGTCAGCAGCGAAAACTCCCACCTTTTGGTCAGATTTCAGGCCTAAAAGAATGGTGGGGAGTTGGGCCAAGCTCGTCATGAACACCGGAACGTCCACGGCGTTGGCCACATCTTCCTGGAAATGAGCAAAAAAGCCGCAGGCACCGACGATGGCACGTACACCTTCGGCCTCTAAGGATTTGGCGGCTTCTATAACGCCGGCCTCGATGGAAGGATCCCCGGCAAAGAGTTGCTCGATCTCGAAGGTGACTTTCTTGTAGAGGACGGGGAAGGAGAACGTGGTCGCGTTTACCACATTACCGGGCATTTTTGGGTAGTCCAGTTCAATGGCGATTACGCCGATCGGAAATCCGGCGGTGTAACGTGGCACTTCCACGGTGCTATGCAGATCGTGTCTTGTTTCAAAGGTGGGGTGGTTTTTGTCCATCATGTGGTCCTCTAAGATCTCTCAGCCATTAGGTTTCAGAATTGCTCAGGTTCGAGATTGTCAGATATTTCGAATCGTTAGTGACGGGTTCCAGATACTTCAGGTTCTTGGATTTGTTCACTTTCATGATACGTCAGCGGCCTGACAAAACTTTGGAAGTCTCATCAGGCCGCCGTTGCGTGCAATCTTTGCCTCGGAGCGATTAGCCGGCATACTCTCCGGTATGCAGATAGGTGAGCAATTGCTCGTCGGTGAGGTTTTCGATACCCAGATCAGCCAGTGTCATGCCCTGTGCGAAGTAATCGGTTTGGTTCATGACGCCCGCGAGCACGATCATCGAGTCAATAACCGGGGTCTTGATGCCATAACGCTTGCCAAGCTCATGATAGATGTGGCAACCGACCGGGATGTCCTCGGTGATGTAGCGATTGCGGATGTCGAAGGGACCCGTGCCGAAACCGGTCGGCCACTGATCTTCGAAGGGAACGATGCACTCGTCACCCATGTACTCGGGACCGAGGATGCTCGTGCGGGACATGAAGTTCTTCTTGTCGAAGTCCTGCACATGAACGCCGATGGCCTTCGCCAGCTGTACTTCCTCCTGATAAAACGCATATTGCACCTCGGCGATGGAGGGGCAGTAGGCGTGGGAGTAGATGGAATAGGTGTAGTGGTCATTTCCGCCGTAGATGATGCCCCAGTTCTCCATGGTGCCGACGCCCAGCAGCGTACCGGGGCAGTGCAGTACGGGGTTGACGTTGGAGAAGCCGATGTCGAGAACCGTGTCGCCAGAGGTGGGACCATCACCTTGGGTGATGGAGTCGAAGCAGCCGAGCAGCTCAGAGCTTTGCAGGAATGCCTCTTGGTCGGTCATGGGCAGAGCAGCGCCGCGCAGGGTGATCGCGCGATAAACCAGCGATACGTCGGAGTCCATGACGCCACCCTCGGTCTCGACGCGAGCGCCGTAAGGAGCTGAGGACCAACCGCCGACGATGACCTTTTTGTCGCAACCGAGTTCGCGCATACGCTTGCGCAGACGCAGGCTGCCATAGTTATCGGGGATGATGTGGATGATCATGCCGTCTTCCAGCACGGGGATGAGCTGCTCGAAGAAGACGTCATGGGCGATTGAAGGCGTCGCGATGATGATGAGCTTCGCGCCCTTGACCGCCTCTGCCACCGAGGTGGTGACCAGATCGAAATGACCGGTGCCCAGTCGATGGAAACCGTATTTATTCTTCGGCGTTCCCGTAAGGGTAATGCCGGTTTTGTCCAGATCGCGCAGCGTCTTTGACGCGAACGGCTCAAGGTCGCAAATGCGAACGCTGTTGCCTGCCAACGCGCAGTCCGCGCCGCATGCCTTACCGACTGCGCCGCCGCCGAGAATGGCAACAGGCGAATCTTTCAAATCATCGAGAGTAAACATAACGCTGTCCCTATTCCTTCCTTGCAGCTGGGCCGCGCACCCCTCCCCGGATGATCAGCGGCCAGTGAAGCGTCTGCTTATGGATAATGGCTCTTCTGATAGATTTCTGAGAGCCATTTCCTTCTGTAGGGATATTAACAGGCTTTAGGAAAAACGGAACGCCAGTTATCGTTTTATCTGTTGTAGAAAAAAATGAAGCCTGACCGTCGTTTTCTTGAATGGCCAAAGGTCTTGAACCACTTACCCGGCTTTTCTAACATAACCGAAACGTTTTCCCTCCTATCCTTTTGGATTTCGCAGAGGCGAAAGAATCGGTTGAAGCCGCAAGCGAATTGAGCCACATAAGCCGTGGGCGAATTGAACCGAAGGCGAAACGAACTTCATAAACCGTAGGTGAAATGAACCGTGAGTGAAGTGAGCTGTAGGTGAAATGGACCATAGGTGAATGGGCGTTCGCAAATGGAGAGGACCGATTGAGAAGGACAGGCGGGAAATCGCAGAGGAAATCTCAGAAGGTTATGAGAAACAGCAGGTATGACCTGTAAGGAAGGGGTTCAAAATGAAGTTTACGGAGAAAAGAGGAGCGAAGGCGCTTATCGGTGTCATAGCTGCTTCAGCTTTAGTCGTCGGTGCTTTGAGTGGTTGCGCTCAAAATGCGAGCGAGGAAGCCACTGAGGATCAGGCCGAGGTCATCACCGTTGCCGCGGTGCCAACGCCTCATGCTGAGGTCCTCAATGACGTCGTGAAGCCGATCTTGGCTGATCAGGGCTACGATCTGGTAGTTCAGGAGTTCACCGATTACGTGCTTCCCAACACCGCCACCGAAGAGGGCGAAGTAGACGCCAACTACTTCCAGCACGTTCCCTATCTTGACAGCTTCAACGCCGACCGAGGCACCCATCTGGTGGCTGTGACCGCTGTACACTTTGAGCCCTTCGGACTCTACAGTGAGAAAATCAGCGACATCAACGAAGTGAGCGATGGTGCCACCGTGGCCATCCCCAACGACGTCACCAACGAGGCTCGCGCGCTTCTGCTGCTTGAGGCCGTCGGCCTGATCGATTTGGACGATAACGCCGGAATCACCGCAACGCCCAACGACATCATTTCCAATCCGAAGAATCTGCAGTTTGAAGAGCTCGAGGCCGCGATTGTCCCGACGGTTCTTCAAGATGTCGAGTTGGCTGCCATCAACGGTAACTATGCTATTGCCGCTGGGCTATCCTCCTCAGATGCTCTTGCTATCGAAGCCACCGACTCCCTTGCCGCTCAAACCTATGCCAACGTGCTCGTGGTGAAAGAGGGCAACGAGAACACCCCAGCCATCCAGGCTCTGGCGGCGGCTCTGAACTCTGATGCAGTGCGGGATTATCTGAACGAGAACTACGGCGGTGCGGTGCTCGCCGTCTTCTAAAGACTTCTCAAATGAGAGGAGTTTTTCTCAAAGCTCCTCTCGGATGAGACTAACTCGGGTCATCGGAAGATAACGAACGAATCACGCCGGAAGATAACGAACGGATCATAGAGATAAAAGTAACGCATCTCCTTTTCAACAATGCCAACACACTCAGAAAAGCGGCTCCGAAAGGGGCCGCTTTTTTCTGTGGTATCATGAAGCCGCCTCGTAAGCCATGGAGGGCTTGCGCGAAAGCATAACGAAGACGCCACGATCATCTTGAAATGCGGCAGAGGGCGGATCTTTACATGTTCGGGCAATCACTCATACTCGATCGATACCGCGTCATCAACGAAGCGGGTTCGGGCGGTTACGCCACCGTTCAACATGGTTATGACACGCGACTCAAGCGCGACGTGGCTATCAAATGCATTCCTCTCTCTCCGGCCGAAGAAGCTCAGGCGCGCCTTATGGAGATCGAAAGCCAGCTCCAGGGCGATGGCTCCCTCGAGGATGAGGGCGTGGTCGATGAGCCTAACGCTATCCCCGGCCTTGAGGAGGCTCAAACAGCGGCGCATCTATCGGATGCCAACATTGTCACCGTCTATGATTGCGAAGTTCATGAAGGTGTGGCTTACATCATCATGGAATACGTCGAGGGTATGACTTTAACCGAGGTCCTTGACGAGGTGGGGGATGATATCAGTCTCGATATGGTCGCCTCCGTCGTGAGCTCGATCGCTCATGCGCTTAAAGTGGCTCACGGCAAAGAGGTGCTCCATCTCGATATCAAGCCGGATAACGTTATCATCAACAAGCAGGGCGTCGTCAAGGTAACCGATTTTGGTCTGGCGACGCTTATGGACGCAAGTGGCTGCGGCACCGCCGGCGGTGGCACCATCGGCTACATGCCTCTTGAGCAAATGCGCGAGGAGCCGCTGGATGTTCGCACCGATGAGTGGGCTTTAGCCAGTCTCACCTATGAGATGCTCACCGGAACCAATCCCTTTTTCGCCGACAGCCTGTCTGAGGCTGAAACGGCCATAGAAGATGCGGTGCTCGTGCTTCCCTCGCGTTGCTGGGACGAGCTCGGTGAGGGCGTCGATGACGTCATCTTTAAAGGCTTAGGCCCATTGCCCGATGAGCGCTACGAGAATGTGAGCGCCTTCGCGAACGCCATCAAGCCCTTCTTGGGAAGCCCCGCGAAGGGACGCCGGCAGTTGGAGGACATCGTAGGCGGAGAGGAACCTGAGGAAGAGCCGCCGGCTGAGGAAGTGGAAGAGATTCGAGAGCCGCTTCTACCTTTCGTGGATCGCATCGGCGTTCGAGGCGCGTCTATCCTTATGAAGGTGGTCTCCCTTGCGGGGGTTTTGACGCTGGGAACCGTTGGACTGCTCAATATTCCCTTGAATCCCTATTCGGTTTTCGGTCTGGTAAGCGACATGCCCATACTGTTTTGGGCGGTGCTCGGTGTTCTCGCCATTGCCACGGCCATCCGTCCCCATATCGGAGCGTTGGCCGTCTACGTGCTTTTCGCCATCGCATACTTTATGAACGGAGCCTTCGTTTTAGCCCTCGCGCTGGTTATCGTTAGTTTCCTGTGGTGGTTTTTCCTCGGACGAAAGGGAAACGCTCAAGCCATGTGTGGCCTGGTCCAGCCTTTCTTTGGCGGTATCGGCTTCGGTGGGATGGGCTCCATCGCCGCCGGTTGCCTGCTGCCAGTGGGGCAGGCCCTTGGCTCGAGCCTCTTTTCCTGCTTTACCGCCCTTTGCCTGGCAAGTCTCGGTTCGCGCAATGTGATGGGTTGGAACATGCTGATCAATGGCCGTTTTATCGGCCTGGATATCCAGGCGGTCTTCCTCAACGTGATCCAATCTTTGGGTACGTGGATCGTGCTGCTTACCTGGGTGCTGGCGGCACTGTGCTATAGCGTCTTTTGCCTCAGGGGCAGCCGGGGCTTCGATATAACCGGATCTGTGGGTGCGGCCATTCTTCTTGTCGTTGGAGCCTGCGGCTACGCCTTTTTCCAGTCGCTCGGTCTCAGCTGGACACCTGAGATGTTCGTCTTCCTGGGCGCGCTCGTTCCCGGAGCCATCGGCGTGGCTTTAGCTTTGCTGGGAGTACCTGATCGCGCCCGGATCGATGAAGAAGAATGGCGAGCTATTTCAGCAGATTACTAACCTGGCTGAGAATAGATTCGAAGCTGACGCCGCGCTCTTTGAAGTGCGGCTGCTCCGCCGACACCAGCATGGCGTCATGGACGAAATTGCCCGCGAACTCCACCGCTTCCTCCAGACTGAGACCTGCCATCACGGCAGCTAGAACGCAGGAAGCGTAGACGTCGCCCGTGCCGTGGAGCATGTAGGGCAAATACTCGTTATGCACCTCGACGGTGTCCATGTCCTTGCCGCCGACGAAGTTGTGAATGAGCGTTTCCCCTTCACGCTGAATGCCCTTGAGCACCACGTACTTGGAGCCGAGGTCCACAAGGGCCCGGAGCATCTCGTCCGCCTGCTCATCGGTGATATCCGTACCAGGCCACTCTCGACCCAAAATGATGGAAGCCTCGGTGAGGTTCGGTGTGAGAATATCGGCATCCTTCGCGAGATCTGCCATAGCTTGGCAAAGCTCAGGGGTATAGGTGGGGTAGACCTTGCCGTGATCAGCCATAACCGGGTCTACCACGCGCAGAGCGTTAGGATAGGTCTCATAGATGTTGCGGATAATGTCGACCTGCTCCGGTGCGCCGAGAAAGCCAGAATAGATCGCGTCTATCTCGACCCCAATGCCTTTCCAGGCGGCGAGGTAGTCGGGAAGAATGTCGGTCGTGTCATGCATGTACCAGCCCGGAAATGCGGTGTGGGATGAGAAAAGCCCGGTAGGAACAGGGCAAACATCGCAGCCAGCTGCCGACAAAACAGGGATGGCGACGCCGAGCGAGCATTTGCCATAGCCGCAGAGGTCGTGCACGGCGGCAATACGTGGAATGTAATCGGCTTGGCGTTGATAGAGATATACGTTGGGTTCGGCTTCTAGCAAAGTTGTGTCAGTGTTCATAAGAATCTTCCTCCCTCGTCCCGATTCTTTTGAAGCTGTCTAGTTCTCCTCGCTTTCCTCTTCGTCGTCATCATCGAAAAGCGACCAATCGTCAGCTGATTTTTCGTGATTGACGAAGATCTTGCGGGTTCGCCGCTCCAGAATGATACAGAGGATGATGCTGATGACAATGCCGCCACCCACAAGGCAGGCGATACCCGGCATCGTCTCAAAAAGAAAGTGATAGATATGGCCGAAATCCATGGATGCTTCCTCTAATCCTCATCCTCAATAAACCCCGCAGGAACAGGCAAAAGCTCCGTGAGGTCTCTGGGATCAACGTAGCTTGAAAGTATACTATGCTTTTCTTGGCGTGCGCTATACTGGTTTTGAGCAGGGAACCTCTGTGTCATAGTTATTTTCGTTGGCCGTCGACTTAAATCAAAGGAGCTCATTCATGCTTGATATAAAGTTTGTCCGGGAAAACCTCGATGAAGTGGCTCAGGCGATGGCCAATCGTCAGATGAAGTGGGATCCAGAGAGGTTCTTGGCATTGGATACGGCTCGGCGCGAGGCCATCCAAAAAGAGGAGTCCCTCCAATCTGAGCGCAACACGCTTTCAAAATCGATTGGCCAAATGATGGCCCAAGGCCGCAAAGAGGAGGCTGAAGCCGCAAAGGAGAAGGTTCGTGAGATCAACGAGGCCTTAAGCGCCGTAAGCGTCGAGCGCGAGGCTGCGGAAAACGATCTCAACGCCTTAATGATGATGACGCCTAACATGCCTGACGCATCGGTTCCCGTGGGCATAGACGAAAACGATAACGTTGAGATTCGGCGCTGGGGAACGCCTCGCGTCTTCGACTTTGATTTTAAAGCCCATTGGGATTTAGGCCCCGATCTCGGCATCATCGATTTCGACCGTGGAGTGAAAATCGCCGAAAGCCGGTTTTATCTGCTTGGCGGTCTCGGGGCGCGGTTGGAGCGTTCGCTCATCAACTTCATGGCCAATACCCACACGAGTCGTGGTTACAAGGAATGGTGGTGCCCTGCACTTGCCAACAGCACCACGTTGACGGGAACCGCCCAGCTCCCGAAATTCGAAGAAGATCTGTTTAAGACCACCAATGGCCTCTACCTCATTCCGACGGCTGAGGTGCCTCTCACCAACATTCACGCCAACGAGATTCTGGATGCTTCCACGATGCCTCGTCGCTATTGCGGCTTTACTCCATGCTTCCGCGAAGAGGCGGGCAGCGCCGGTCGCGATACGCGCGGCATCATCCGCGTGCATCAGTTCAGCAAGGTGGAGATGGTCAAGCATGCCACGCCCGAGCAGGGCTTTGATGAGCTTGAGCTCATGGTGGCCGATGCAGAAAACATTCTCCAGCAGTTGGAGCTTCCGTATCGCGTTATTAGCCTTTGCACCGGAGACCTCGGGTTTTCCGCTGCGAAGACCTATGACCTCGAAGTGTGGATGCCCGCCTACGACAATTACAAGGAGATCTCGTCCTGCTCCTGCTGCACGGACTTCCAGGCTCGTCGCGCGAACATTCGCTACCGGGATCCCGAATCTTTCAAGGGTACGCGCTATGTCTACACGCTAAACGGCTCCGGCTTGGCGGTGGGTCGTACCATGGCTGCGATTCTCGAGAGTTACCAGCAGGCTGATGGAACTGTTTTGGTGCCTGAGGTGCTTGTTCCCTATATGGGCGGCGTGCGGGTCATTGAGCCCGAAGCGTGAATCTTATCTGCGATCGAGTCTGAAGCGTGAGCCCAACTAAGCGTCCTCGCAAGCGGGTAGATAACAAAAAACCAAAAGAGGTCAAGCGCCCTTCGGTGGCTTCGAAACGCAAGGTGAGGCCGCCTGAGCCTGTCGGCGCCAGTTCAGCTGATGTTGAGCCTGATGACCAGCCTGCCAATCTCCAGCCAAGCCCAGTAGATTCAGGGGCTTTGGGTAAAGCGATGGGCGCGTCCGTTGCTCCTCAGGTGGTTAACAATCTGGCGGCTAATGATTCGGTAGTCGATAACTCGACGGTTGGTAGCTCGGCTACTGAAAATCCAACAAGTAATGATCCGACGCTCGGCATCAACAGTGTTGAGGAATTTTCCGCTGCTCAAACGGGGCCTTTGCCGATCATTCAGCCAACGATGGATGGTTTACCAACCGAGGGAAATGGGGCTGCTCAAGAACCGACTGCCGCCTCGTCGGCGACTCCCTCGCCGCGCACAAAGGAGAAAGCACCGAGGAGCTTATTTCGCTTAGCCGCAAAGATATTCGCCGCCATGATCGGGCTCGTCGCGATCGCTCTGTGCATCACGTTTTTCATCTTCCGCTTTCTGGGTGGCGATGACGTGGCAGATTTCCAGGGAAGCTGGTACATCGACGAAACATCCAAGGTAGTGGAAATCACCGCAGATCAGATCATTCTCGCTCCCGATGCGATCTACGACTACGAAATTGATCCCCAGTCGAAAACGATTACCTTCTCGTTGGGGGATTTGAAAGGTTCGGGCCACTATCGTTTCTCGGCCGATCGCCAAGAGCTCGCTATCCTCGATGGGAATTATTCGTGGATGGACACGCTGCTCTCAGATGCCCAGTGGTCGTTCGTGAACATCATAAGCCATCTGAAAGGCGAGCATCCTCAGCTCTTTGAGCAGGGAGAAGTGAGTTATTTCAGCCGCATGGACATGTCATCTGCTGCGTCATCCGAAGCTTTGTCTGATACCCCTGCAGCACCATCCGAAGGTTCGTCAGATGCTTCTATCGCATCACCTGATGCTTTGTCTGACGCGCAAAGTCAACGTGGCGAGCAGAGCTAAGCGGGATCTTCGATGGAGATGATTCCAAGGGAGATGATTCGTGCCGAAAAGATCGTCGTCGACGCTGATCGTATAAGGGCCCAGATCCGCCTGGACGAGGAGGCGCCACGCAGGACCAATCCAGCTCTTGCGGCGCGGGTCATCGCGGCGTTTCCTGATCTTTTGTCCCATAGCTGCAAGAATTCAGCGGGTACGCGCTTTGGTGATGTGATCGAGCGGACGCCCCTCCCTCATTTGCTCGAGCACCTGGTGATCAGTTTGCAGGTTCAAAATCCTCAGACGCCTGTCTCTTTCGTATTTGTTGGATGCACTCAGTGGATGAGTGAAAAAGACGGGCTTGCCCTTGTAGAGGTGAATTTTGCTGATGATCTTGTGGCTTTGAAAGCTTTTCGAGATGGACTGCAGTTCCTCAACGAGATCATGGTAAGCTAGATTTATGACAGATGCCTATTTCAAATTTGATCGATACGATGGTCGCGTAGCCCATCGTATTCATGAGATGCGCAGAAGCGCTGTGCGTGATCTTTTCTCGGCGGCGATGCGTCCGGACATCATCTCGCTTTCCGGAGGAATGCCCGATGTTTCTTTGCTTCCTGAGCGGGAGATTCGCAAGGCCACCGAGGCCGCGCTAGGCCAACGTCGGGCGCAGGCGCTTCAATACGGACCGACGGATGGCAATCTCACCACGCGGGAAGTCCTTTGTGATTTGATGCGTGACGTGGGAATACGCTGCAAGCCTGAGGAGGTTTTAATAACCACCGGCGCTCAAGAGGCGCTCGACCTCATCGCGAGAACCTTTATCGATCCCGGCGACATCATATTGGCCGAGGGTCCGACTTACCTTGGCGCGCTTCAAGCGTTTTCAGCCTATGAGCCGGATATCCGCTGTATCGATTTCGACAACGATGGCATGCGGATGGATCTTCTCGAGGCTGAGCTGGAGCGAATCGGCAAGGGAAATCCGCGCCTTAAGTATTGCTACGTCATTCCCAATTTCCAGAATCCCGGTGGCGTGACCATGGCCGCTGATCGGCGAAAGCGCCTGATCGAGCTTTCCCATGAATACGATTTCATGGTGATCGAGGACGACCCCTATGGACGTCTTCGCTATGAGGGAGGTCATATGATCCCTCTGAAGATGCTCGATCATGACGTCATCTATCTGGGCACGATCTCTAAGATTTTCGCTCCAGGCCTGCGTGTGGGCTGGATTGTCGCTCCGACTCAGTGCCTGTCGAAGATCAATCTAGCCAAACAGGGCGGTGACCTTTGCGGTTCCCAATTCGACCAGGTGGTGGTCGAGCATTACTTTAGGGACACCCCGTGGCAGCAGACCCTCAAGCGCTTCATCGAAGTCTACGATGAGCGGCGCCGAACCATGCTTGCCGCGCTGGAGGAATATTTCCCTCCCGAGGCTCATTGGACTCATCCACAAGGTGGCCTGTTCATATGGGTGACGCTGCCTGAATATGTGGATACCGCCTCGATGCTCGGCGCGGCGCTGGAGGCTGGAGTCACCTATGTGCCAGGGGATAGCTTCTATCCCGATGGCAAGCGTGGGAAAAACTCCATGCGCATCAACTTCAGTTTCGAGAAACCTGAAAACATCACCGAGGCCATTCGCCGTCTCGCTGGGGTTATAGAGGAACGTCTGGAACTCTATCGAGCCTTTATCAAAGCGGGGGCATTGAAGGAGGCTGAAGTCCAATGAAAGTAGCAGTGCTTATGGGTGGCGATTCGTTCGAGCGAGAGTTTTCCCTCGCCAGCGGTCGCAATGTTAGCGCGGCTTTGGAGGAGGCCGGTCATCGGCCGCTTTTGCTCGACACCGCATCGTCGGAATTGGTGCCCACCCTTCGTCGCGAAAAACCCGATGTGGCCTATATCGCCCTCCATGGAAAGCATGGCGAGGATGGAACCATCCAAAGTCTGCTCGAGTTTTTGGGCATCCCGTTTGTGGGATCCGGCGCGAGTATCTGTCGGAGCACCTGGAACAAGGATTCTCTCCACACCACGATGGCTCTGTATCGCAAGCTTGTGGGAGAGGAGGCCGTCGCCTCCTGGCCCCAGGGCATTTGCGTCGATCGTGACGCTTTCAAGTCGATGGGGGCGGCATCCGCTTTAGATCTCGTGGAGGAGCGGGTGATCGGCGGATTTCCCGTGGCCGTGAAACCGGCTCATGGAGGATCTGCTCTTGGCGTCCATAGGGTGGATTCAGAGGATCAACTGGCCGAAGCCATACTCGACGCGCTGTCTTTTGATGAGCAAGTCGTTATCGAGCAGTGGGTGGAAGGCGTCGAGCTAGCCGTATCCGTGCTCGGTACCGGATGGGACGCCTATGTCTTGCCGCCGGTGGAGATCGTGGTCAAGAAAGGCGAGTTCTACGACACCCAAGCGCGCATCGATGAAAGCCGCGTGGATTACTACGCACCGGTGCGTAATTCCTCTCTTTCCTCGGATGAGGCGGATGCTCAAGCAATTCGCGCTGAAATCGAACGAGCCGTTTTGGAGGTGTATCGTGCTTATGACCTCCATGATCTTGCTCGCATCGATCTGATTTGGGATGGCGCTCAAGCACGCATCATGGAAACCAACGTGTCTCCTGGGATGGGTGAAAAGTCGCTCTTCCCGCTTGCCTGCGAGGCAGCCGGTTTGACGTTGAGCTCCGTTCTCGATGAATTGGTGCGTCAATACGCCGAGACATGATCACTGCGTCTAGGCTAGGACTTTATGCCTCGGCATGAACTTTACGCCTCGGCACGGACTTTACGCTGAGACACGGCCAACATGCTTCAGTATGATCTCGCAATTTCATAGGGTGATGAGCCTATAGTTGAGCCGTTTGCTAACGAAAAGGCAACATAACGAGGATCAAACAAGCTTTTCTCGAGAGTAAATTAAGAGCTGCCGTATAATGGATCAACCAATTTGACGAATTAGGAGGATCACATGCGCGGAAAAATCACTTCGTTCATTATCGGTGGTCTTGTAGGCGCCATCGCTGCTCTTCTTTACGCACCTCGGTCCGGCGAAGAGACCCGTGCCCTGGTTGCCGATAAGGTAGGCGACGCCTGGGGTCAGGCTCAGGATTGGGGAAGCCATGCCTCTGAGAACCTGCATGAAATGTATCAGCAGGCTGCTACCAAGGGTCAAGAAGTGGTGAACAACGTCTCGGCTCAGGCTCAAGGCTTTGCGAACAACATTGCTGCTAAGGGTCAAGACCTCTATCAGCAGGCTTCTGCAAAGGTGCAGGAGGCTGCAGGCAATATCAAGCCTGTCTTCTCCGAGAAGAACGATGAACTGCGCGAGAAGATCGACGCCGCCCGTAAGCGCATCGCCGCCCAAGTGGCGAAGAACGCTGAGGAAAGCGCCGCTGCCAATGATTCCAAGATCGATACGGTAGCTGCCCAGGTGAGCGATGCTGTCGAGACCACCGCTGTTGCTGATGCAGAAGCCGCGAAGGCTGAGCCGGAGAAGACAGAGGAAGCTCCAAAGCAGGCTGCTGAAGGTGCCGACGCTTAATACGCCGACCGGGATCGTGTCTCGCTCCGAATCCCTTCCAGAAGACGGCGGTTCGGTCGAGCCTCTTCTTACCACGGCAGATTTGGTGGGAAAGAGGGTCTACCGACCGAAGAGTTCTTCCAAGAACCCCGATGGGGTGCATAAGCTAGGAAGGGTGCGGGCCTGTGTTTTTCATCCGAGTGATAAGCGCTTCGTCGGGATTTTGGTTCGCCGTCCCGACGCGGCGCTTATGTTTAAGCGCAAGGATGTCTTTGTCGCCCGTGGCTCGTTCCAAATACAAGGTAAGAATATTCTCATAGCCAGCGATCCCACCGCTACCGATAAGGCTGCTTGCAAAGCCCTCGGAATTCGGTGGGACGATTGCGTTTTATGGCAGGGAATGCCAGTCATGACCCAGACCGGTAAAGAGCTTGGTAGGGTCGGAGAAGTGAGCTTTAGTCCCGAAAGCGGTCTCATTCGATCGGTCACCATCTCGACTGGAGCGACGGCCAATGCCCTTTTGGGCAAGCGTGTCATCCCGTCCGATATGATTATCGGTTTCAGACGCGGCATGGGTGTGGATCTTATGACCGACGAAGGCATCCAAGAGGGGGATCCGGGTGCGATTCTCGTGGATGAGAGGGCGTCGGAGGTTAAGCAAAGTGGCGGTTTTGCCGAAAAGGCCGGAAGCGCGAGCGCGGTAGCCGTCCATAAAACCAAAGAGGCCTATGCGAAAGTAAAGCCAGTGGCCACCGAAAAGGTGGGTAAGGCGGCGGATGTCGCGGGGAGTGCGCTTGAGAAGGGCGCTTATGCGCTTGGGCATCAGCTTGGTAAAACCAAGGGCATGTTTGCCTCGTTTAAAGAGGAGTTCGATAAAGCCAGCCATGGAGATGACTGAGCTTGGTACAATAGCATTTGTGCGAATTAACTGCAGCTTTTGAAAAGCCGCAGTCGGCGACCTACATACTGGTTAATAGCGTTAGGAGGACGTAATGCCGAAAATCACTGCCGATCAAGTGCGCGTACCCGCCGATGTCATGCCCGAGATGCGTGATGTGTACGTAAGTAACTACATGAAGGCAACCCGTGGGACCGGGCGCCTGATGCTCTTTGCTTGCGACCAGAAGATCGAGCATCTCAACAAGGACTTCTACGGTGAGGGTATCGATATTGCCGACGCCGAACCCGAGCATCTGTTCCAGATCGGAAGCCAAGGCGTTTGTGGTGTCGTGGCAGGTCAGCGTGGTCTGATCGCTCAGTATGCCGCTGACTATCCGGAGATCAACTACCTCATCAAGATGAACTCCAAGACCAATCTCGTCGGCGTTTCTCAGGATGACCCTTACTCTCCTCAGCTGACCGACCTTGATGCCGTGTTGGCTATGCGCGAGGCTGGCGTGAACATCGTTGGTCTGGGCTACACCATCTATCTGGGTTCTGAATACGAGTCCACGATGATGGCTGAGGCCGCAGAACTCATCGCCCAGGCTCATGCCGAGGGCTTGCTGGTAGTGCTGTGGATCTATCCTCGCGGCAAGGCCGTCAAGGCTGAGAAGGATCCCGATCTGATCGCTGGCGCCGCTGGCGTTGCTCTTTGCATCGGCGCTGACTTCGTGAAGGTTAATCCGCCGAAGCCTGAGGATGGTCGTACCTCCGCTGAGGCTCTGAAGATCGCTTCTATGGCTGCTGGTCGCACGGGTCTGGTATGCGCGGGCGGTTCCACCGTTGACGCGAAGACCTTCCTCACCCAGCTTTATGACCAGATTCATGTGGGCGGCGCATGCGGCAATGCCACTGGCCGTAACATCCATCAGCGTTCACTGGACGAGGCTGTGCGTCTGACCAAGGCCATCTCCGCTGTAACCCTTGCTGATTACAGCGTCGCAGACGCGCTGCAGGTCTTTGAGGGCAAGAAGGACTTCACCCTGGCTGACATCAAGTAGCTCTGTTATCACAAGTGAAGCTCAGCAAAAGGCCCGGAGGAAGCTCCGGGCCTTTGTTATATTTTCAGCAGCGCAACCCTTTTGAAGAAGGGGACGAGCTGGAAGGTTTTATGGTGCCCGGGGTGGGATTCGAACCCACACCCCGTTAAGGATCGGTTTTTGAGACCGACATGTCTGCCGTTCCATCACCCGGGCGCAAAAAAGAAGTATAGCAAAAAGAACGCTAATAGTAGCGATAATAGGCGGCACAAGAGCCCTCACTGGACACCATGCAGGGGCCTATGGGGTTCTCCGGGGTGCAAACCTTTCGGAAAAGTGGGCATTGATCTGGTGAAATAATGCCGCGCAACACATCTCCGCATCGACAACCGGAAGGCTCCAAAGAAGGTTCAACTTCCGGACGGAAGCGCTTCAGCGCATCGAATTCATCATAGGCCTCGCGAATGCGATAGCCAGAACCCGGAATAAGGCCTAAACCTCGCCAGAGTGAATCGCAGGCCTCAAAGACCTCGTCAATGGCCTCCATCGCAACCGGATTACCCTCTTCCCGGACGCCACGTGCGTATGCGATCTCGATATCGGCCCGACCTTCAGAGAGTTGCCGTACCAACATGGCGATGCCTTGGAGGATGTCAACGGGCTCGAAGCCGGTGATGACGCCGGGAATGTGGTAGCGCTCGGCGAGGAAGCGATAGGGTTCCATGCCGATGATCGTGCTGACATGTCCCGGGAGAATAAGGCCATCGATTTTCAGCTGGGGATCCTTGACGATCGCCTCAAGCGCCCCGGGCATGTTTTTGTGAGCGACGATGACACTGAAATTCCGCAGACCCTCCTCTTTGGCGCGCTTGATGGTCATGGCGGTCAGCGGTGTCGTGGTTTCAAATCCCACTCCGACGAAGACCACCTGGCGATCCGGCCGTTTCGCGGCGAGGTTCAGCGCATCCAAGGGTGAATAGACAACCTCGACGCTGTGACCGGCCGCCTGCTCGGCAAGCAAGCTGGATCGTGATCCGGGCACGCGCAGCATGTCCCCGAAGGTGGCAAGGGTCACTTCGGGAATCCGAGCGAGGGCGATGATGCGGTCGATATCCTGGTTCGCGGTGACGCAGACAGGACAGCCTGGTCCCGATGCTAATTCCAGACCTTCCGGCATAAGCTCACGAATGCCGTTGCGCGCGATGGCCATGGTATGGGTGCCGCAAACTTCCATCAACGTGGCGCCTTCGGCGGGAGCCCAGGCCTCGATGGCTTCTCTAAGCCCTCGCGCTATGACGGGATCCTTAAACGCGTCAAATGCGCGACCGCCCTCAGGGAAAGCAGAAGTCATGTTTGAAGCAGGGGCCATAGTCTGAGCAGGAACAGTGCTTGAAGTAGGAGCAGTGCTTGAAGCTGAAGTCATGTTGGAAGCAGAAGCCATGTTTGGTGAGGGAGTGAATGAGGCAGCCATGTTTGAGAATCGGAAACGTAAGGGCTAAACCAAGGGCTAAACCGTCTGAGGGAGATCATCGGCGGCTAGATCCGGAAACTCGCGAATCAGATCAAGAGTTTCCTGGGCGTAGGCCTCATCGACGATCTCGATGGAAAATCCGGCATGGACCAGCACGTAATCTCCGATCTCAGCCTTGGGGGTCAGGTCTAAAGATACCTGACGGGTCACGCCCAAGATATCTACCTCGGCGAGATTATGAGCTTCCTTTTTCGTGATTTTTGCTGGTATGGCAAGGCACATGGTTTATGACTCGCTTTCCTCGAAAGATTGAGCCCATGCTACCACAGCTTGACCATAAGAGATGCAACCATCATTAGGCGGCAGATCGCGGTGGATGACTACCGTAAAACCCGCCTGTTCAAGCGCTTGGATGCTGTGTTCTATCAGATATCGGTTCATAAAAACGCCTCCGGAGAGCGCGACGATCTGGATGTCGTAGACAGCGCGCACCAGTTCGGCAGCCATCAGGATGGCGCTCACCATGGCTTCGTGGAAACGACGGGCGATTATCGGGATAGGTACCCCGGCCTCAAGGTCATCGAGAAGAGCCTGGAAGGTGGGTGCGGCGTCGAGCAGCACGACTGAGGTGTCTTGGGCTGTAGAGTTCGGTGAGGCGACGTTTTTCGTCGCAGCGACGGCATAGCGTTCCTTGGCCAGAAGGTCATCCCGCATGGCCTTTTCGGCGGCGGCGCTTTCGGGCTCTAAAGCCCCGCCTTCCATGGCAGCCTCCAACAAGATGGCCGCCTCGCCCTCATAGGACGGATCGGTGCAAACGCCGAGCAACGCGCTCGCCGCATCGAAGAGTCTTCCCACCGAGGAGGTGAGAGGCGTGTTTATACCCTGGTCAATCATCTGCTCGAAGACAGCGACGCTAGCGCTCAGCGGCGCGAGAGCCTTTTGAGCCGCCGGGTGCTCCAGAAGGTCAAAAGCCCAAAGTGCTCCGTAGGCCATTCGAAGAGGATGACGGATTGCGGCGGCACCACCCGGCATGGGCACGTAAGCGAAGTTCGCGAAGCGCTCGAACGCTTTAAGATTCGCGATGAGGACCTCTCCACCCCAAAGCGAGCCGTCAGCGCCATAGCCCGTGCCATCGAAGGCGATACCGCAGACGGCATCGTGCAGGTCATGCTCGGCCATAAGGGAGGCTATATGAGCGTGATGGTGCTGAACCTCGGTGCAGGGGAGGTCCTGCTCGTGAGCCCACTTGGAGGTCAGGTACTCGGGATGGGCATCGCAGGCGATGGCTTGAGCGCGCAGGTCGAAAAGCTCCTCGAAGCGGCGCTTGGTGGCAAGCCACGCCTCGTAGATCTCAGCGCGCTCCACATCGCCGATGTGTTGGGAGACGTACGCCTCTGCGCCGCGCAAGAAGGTGAAGGTGTTTTTCTGCTCGGGTCCGGTGGCGAAGATGGTCTTGTCGGACTTTCCCTCCGCAAGGGAAAAACGAAGCGGCTGAGGGGCGAAGCCCCGGGCTCGGCGGATCATCTGCTGAGCAAAACCCGCACTGCCCGCATGGATAATGCGGATAATGGAGTCGTCAAAGCGAGTTAGAATCGCGCGGTTGTTGCCGATGATGGCGTCGGCGATGGATCCCAGCTTCTCGCAAGCCTCAAAATCATCGGTGACGATGGGTTCGTCATGGATGTTTCCGGAGGTCATGACGAGCAAAGATGGCAGCGCCTGTTCGCAAGCGGCCTTAGCAAGGCTAAAATCGTGAATCAGCAGATGCTGTAGTGGCGTGGTGGGAAGCATGATGCCAAGTTCCGGTAGGCAGTCAGCCAGTCCCTCAACCAGATGAACGCCAGGACGTTTTTGAAGAAGCACGATGGGGCGCTGGGTCGATCGCAGATGAAGCTCCTCGACTTCGTTGACGAAGCAGACTTTCGCGGCATCTTCAACACTGGCGGCCATGACCGCAAAGGGCTTACCCTCGCGCTGCTTTCTCCTTCGAAGGGTCGCTACCGCTTCAGGATTCTGGGCATCGCAGACGAGGTGGAAACCGCCGAGGCCTTTGACGGCCAGGATCTTACCATCGCAAAGCATCTGCACCGCTCGCGAGAGGATGGCATCGCTTAATTCTTGGGTATCGCCCCAAAGGCGACTGTAGATTGTCCCATCAACCGAGAATTCTTCGGCTGATCCATCATGAGGCTTGTTCGCATCAGCAGCCTCAATGAACGAAATCGCCGGTCCGCAATCGAAGCAGGCGTTGGGCTGGGCATGGAAGCGCCTATTGCTAGGATCGTCATATTCGGCCTGGCATAAGGGATCCATGATGAAATCTCGCATGGAGGTGTGAGGACGGTCGTAGGGAAGTTTCTCAAGGATGGTGAACCGAGGACCACAGTCGGTGCAGTTGATGAACGGATAGCGATAGCGACGATTGGTGGGATCGAAAAGCTCATGGAGGCACTGATCGCAAGTTGCCATATCAGGGGATACCAAGGTCGGCTTTTGCGTGGTGGCGGAATCAGAGAAGCGGATCTCAAAACTTTTGCAGTCCTGAAGCGGCACCTCTTTGAGTTCGATCTCCTTGACCTGGGCCGCTGCCGGAGCGTTCTCCGAAAGCTCGATAACGAACTCATCAAGGAGCTTGCTGTCGCCTTCCGCATGAATTTGAACGCCATCCTGGGCATTTAAAACCCAGCCGTTGATCAAATAACGTTTCGCCAGACGATAGACGAAGGGGCGGAAACCCACCCCTTGTACAATGCCGTTGACATGGATATCTAATGCTTCAATCATGAGCTTTAATCATAGCGTTTGCACTACCAACCTTTCGATTCGGCGATAATCGCCAGATCATCCTATGCGAGAACCGTTTCGCCTTGAACCTTACTCGTCCAGCAGGGTTCTGTCCACGATGATCTCCGCGATGGCCTCTTCGACAAGAGAGGCGAAGTAACGCAAGGTCGTTGCGGTGTTTTGCGGTAGATGGACATGCAGGCAGCGACGATTGCGATCCGAGAGGATGACATAGTCGCCCGCGGCTTGAGCCTTCGCCAGCGCGCCAAGGCTCGGCGCCTCGTTGGCCAGGGGGATGTCGCTTGCCTCGTCAGCGGAGAGAATCAAGATGACGCCAGTGTTCGGACCGCCCTTTTGCAATTGGCCGGTGGAGTGGAGATAGCGAGGCCCCACTTCAAGGCACGAGGCGACGCCGAAGCTGTCGGCCACATTGTGACGAATGAGCTCAAGGGCCTCACGACGTCCTTCTCCCGCGAAGGGTAAAAAGGCGTTCATGGCGAAATAGTCGCCCTCTTTGAGGCTTCCGAGCAGGGCTTTGAGAGCCTCTTCGAGGGTGTGGCATTCGTTGCCGATGCGCAAGTTGGGGCTTACCGTCACTTCAGCCTCACCAAAGAACAGTCCGCTTTCGGCGGTGGCCAATTCCTGAACGAAATCGGGTTCCGGTTGACCGTCTTTCAAGATATCAAGAACGACGGCCTTAGCTGAGGCCACATCGGGCTGGTCAAAGGGGCAAACCTTCATCAGATAACCCACCATTGCCGTGGCATATTCCCACATGATGAAAGCACGTGCCAAGTCTTCCTCACTGTTGAGCTCAAAATCGAGCCGAGGGATTGTGGGATTGATGGCCTCCAGGCTGCGCTCGAAGTCATCTTCCTCGTCTGACCAGGTGCTGCTGCAGCGATAGGTCACCACGCAGCGATCAGGTGCGGCATCTTTCAGAAGGAGTGGATCCACCTCCACATAAGGCAGAATGCCCTGGCAATCTTTACCGGTGCTTTCCGCGACCAACTGTTCGATCCAAAGGCCGAGAACACGGCCACGCTTTGGAGCGTAGTAGCAGATTTTGTCGCGGCCTTCGCGATAGTTGTCATAGAGGAAGGCGGCAAGCTCAATGGCGGGGTTGTCCAAGCTGTCGCTTGCGCAGAGGAGCTCGGCTTCGCGACCAGCGGCCACCAGAGCTTCGATGTCGATCCCTGCTAGCGCTGCAGGAACCAAACCAAATACCGAGAGGGCCGAGAAACGGCCACCAACTGTCGCAACGCCACTAAAGGTGGCAACCCAACCCTCTTCGCGAGCCTGGGCTTCCACCTTTGAGCCGGGGTCGGTGATAGCCACCAGATGGTTGACCACCTCTTCCTCGCCTAATACATCAGCGAAAGCTTTTCTCAGGGCGCTGAGCAACAGGCGGGGCTCGATGGTTGAACCGCTCTTGGAAGAAACGACGATCAGCGTATGAGCCGGGTCGATGGATGACATGATCTTGCGGAAGCGCACCGGTGAGTCAGAATCCATGGTTTTGTAGGACTCAATCGCTAAATTGTCCTTGCTGAATTTAGTGAGCGTCATAGGCGCTTGTGATGAGCCGCCTTGACCAATAAGCACCACATCTTTAAGACCGGCTTCGTGCATGGATCGCGCGAAAGCGACGATATCTTTTATGGGAGTAGGTGGTGTGCTTGCAAGATCGGCCCAACCCATAAAGGATTGAGCGCACTCCTTGGCGGCGTCGCTGAAATCATAGAGGGTGGCATCTTTGGCATGGACGCGACTGGCAACGTTTGCGTCTACCAGTGCCTGGGCTGAAGGGTAAAACTGAGCGATATCGCTTGCGCAATCTTTTCCGGTAGCCATGAACTTCCTTTCCGGATTAACCGGGCATCGGAAGATCGATTCTAGATGCCCAGCGCCTTCTTTAGTGCCGAAACTCTGCGGCGGGACACCGGGATTTTTTCGTCAACGCCATTGAGCGTAAGCACCAGCGTACCGCCGGGTATAGATTCTATTTCCTCTACGGTAGAGAGGTTTACAAGAAAACCGCGATGTACTCGGAAAAATCCGTGACCGTCGAGGCGTTTTTCCAGCTGAGCAAGGCTGACCGTGGAGAAATATCGATCGGTGTCAGTTTGCAGGTACGCATAGTCGTCACGTGCCATGACAAAACGGATCTTATCGATGCTGATGAGAATCTTTTTACCGCCCTTTTCCACGGGAAGCCGCTCCGAATGCTGGGCCTGAGCATGAAGCGCCACCTGCTCGCGCACGCGAGCCACGGCTTGAGCCAGACGCTCGGACTCCACGGGCTTCACCAAATAATCGACGGCGTTTACGGAAAAAGCGTCTAGGGCATGTTCGCTATAGGCGGTTACGAAGACGACTGAAGGCGGATACTTTAGATGCTGGAGCGCATCGGCGAACTGCAAACCAGAAGCCTCAGGCATGTTGATGTCGAGGAAAATTACATCGCAAGGAAATTCCTTGAGTTTCTCGATCGCTTCACGGACGCTGGCAGCCTCGGCCACCACTTCGATCTGACCATGTTCGTCAAGAAGAAACCTAAGCTCTGATCGAGCAGGGGCTTCGTCGTCTACGATAATGGCCTTGAGCACATTCGCCTCCAATATCATTTCCTTTTCAATAGGGGCACAGCCTTGACGGATCGATCGTACTGCTCCTGTTATGTGAGTTGATCGATCAGCGGAAATAATCAGCCACAACCCGTAATTATAGTACAAGCTGCCCTGTATTTATGTAGGTATAAAGAAGAGAGCGAAGCCATTTTTGACTTCGCTCTCGTTGTGATTCTCTTAATGCCTTTAAGATGCTATTCGTCGGCAGTGGGCTGATCGCCGATTTTGCCATCGTGGTCGAGGTCTGTGTTGGTGAGCTCCTCGGCCTTGTTCTTTACGGTGTTGACCGCATCGGCAACCACAGGCTTTGCCTTCTCGACAGCAGCGGCTCCAGCGGCCTGGGCCTTGTTAAGGGCATCCTCGACAACCGGCTTAGCGGCTTGAACGGCGGCAGCGCCAGCGTCCTTAGCCTTGTTGACCGCATCTTCTACGACAGGGGCAGCTTTCTCAACTGCTTGTCCGATGGCGTCCTTTGCATTGCCGAGAGCTTCTCCAGCTTTTTTCGCGAGATCGTCGAAATCTGGCATTGTGCTCCTCCTTTGTGATGTTTCCTTCGCAATGACTCGATTATAGGATATCGATTGCGGGCCTCTAAAAAGGTGCGGCCATTTCAACGTCGAGTGGTCTTTTGCGTTCCTTCAGGAAACCAGACCAAGACGTTCGAGCTGGCGCGCATGTTCGTTACCAGGAGAAACTAAATAAAGACGAGTGGTTTCGATGGAGCTATGCCCTAAGACATCCGCCAGTTTGGCGATGTCATGGCACTCGCCGTAGAAGGCCGTTGCGAAGAGGTGTCTGAGGTTATGGGGAAAGACTTTGGTGGATCTGACTTCCGCTCGGTCGCAAACCGCTTTCATCTCAGCCCAGATTTGATGCCTCGAGAGGCTTTTCCCATGTTTGGTGATGAAAATCTCTCCGACGGTGATGGCTTGACTGCTCGCATAATTGAGCAGCTTCTCTTGGAGCCGCGTGGGAAGCAGTATCACGCGGATCTTTCCCTTGAGAGCCACTTCTGCACGTCCCTTTCGGGCGGCGTCGACGGTGATGTATTTCAACTCGGACACACGAATTCCGGTGCTGCAAATGGTTTCCATGAGGAGCGCCAATCGTTCTCGCCCTTGAGAGCGAGCCACAGAAAGGAGCCGGGCATATTCACCTTTCTGCAAGTCTCGTGATTGGTCACGAAAGACCACTCGTTGAATCCGGAGAAAGCGCACGCGACATTCATCCCACTTCTTGTAACGGAAATAACCGTTCAAGGAGGAGATCATCGAATTGATTGTCGTCGGTGCGTAGTGCTGTTCTACAAGGTGTTTCTTCCATAGCAAGGCGATTTCCTTACTGATGGCGCGATGCCCAAGCCAGCGGGAAAAGGCTTGTAGATCCCGTCGGTACTTTTTCAGGGTCGCTTCGGTACGTTCTGCTTCAGCAAGGTAATCAAGGTAGAGCTCAATATCATTCGCGGTTATTGAACGCTTCATGAAAGTCCTCCTCTACTCCTGTGAAAGCGTTAGGCCATTGTGCGGGAAAACCATGGCCAGCTCAGGAGAATAGCTACATCTATAAACAAAACAGGATTACGAGCGAGTCGTAATCCTGTTTCCCGTTGATCTTGCTATGCAGGGTCGAGCTAGGGGCTATGGGGTCTTAGGCGAATGAACGAAATGAGAAGTGCGAGGGTAGAAGCCCCGGCAAGGCCTATAAGCAACATCACTCTTACAGGATCACCGGTCTGGGGGTTCGAAGGCGGCAGCTGTGGCTTCGCCATCTCTTCTTGAGAAGAAAGAGAAGGCACAAGCTGCTCTGGTTGAATGCTCTCACCACCAAGGGGAGGAGGAAGGTCTTCTGATTGGCCGGGCTGAGGCCCTGGATCGGGTCTGAAATCTGGTTTATGAGGAAGGGCGGGTGATTCTTTGAAAAGCACTCCATTGTTGCCCAACCATGACTCGATAGTGAAACTCTTCGTGAGTGGCGCAACTGAGAGAAAGGCATTCGTGGTAGAGAGACTCACGGTCTCAGCGGCCTGTTCAATCAGGTTTTCTTGATCTTTGGGGATAGCGTATTTGAACAGATCACCCGTTCTCAATCCAAGAGGGCGAACGGCGATGACGTAGTCTGAAGAAGCTTGCGACTGCGAATCAAGATCGAGCGTTTTTCCTTGAGAAGCTTGGTAGTAACAAAGACTGGCGTTCCAGTTGATCTCTCCGTTCGCGTTTTGGCTCAATGCGGGAGCCAACTCTCGTCCAAGTCGAGGGATCACCCGCTGAACCGCATACTCTTCATGCGGCGAATAGTAAGCCACCGCGAGGTAATAGGTCTTATCGGGATCGAGCTCTTCAATTCGTTGAACCGGACGGGCTATTTCGACTTCTTTACCAAGAAGGCCTTCGGCATCATTAAGGGGGTCATGGCTTTCGCGGAAAGAGGCTTCCTGGTAGAGAGGAAGATAGTGTTGGAACCGATAGAAGCGATTGGTGGGGGAGGGGCAAAAGCTCAGTGAGGCGTCACCAAATGACCAAGAGCCTCCGCGCATCCCCGTGGCTCTTCTGCCACTGTATTGAATGAGATTGATCGACTCCGCTTCATCCGATGGATAAAGCTCTTCCTCGCGGGAGGGCGTCTCCGGAGAGGTGGAGTAGTTCTCTTCAAGACCCATCGTGAAAGCCACTTGGAGAGGTTGAGAGTAGTCTTCTCTCACCGATGTCTTATAGCTGATAACCTTCTGCAGCCCGGTGTCATCAGGTGCGGAAAGATCGATAGAGGCGATCTGTAAAGGAAGCGCAGCGGCTGGGATGTTAAAGCAGAGCGTTTGATGGTTGAACCCGTCGCTTCCTCGCGTTGTTTCCGTATAGATTTCGATGCCTTCTAAAGGACGTGCAGGATCCTTTGCGTCCGACAGTTCTTCCTGTTGCTCTTGTGGTGATTGGACTTGATGTGATTCGTCTGAGTTAGTGACAGGTTGGTTCAGATAGAACCTATGCGTTTCAGCGTTGTCGAAGTAAGCAGGGTTGTGTAAGGAGTACGGTTTGGCCATTGGCGAGGGTGGTTCCAGCAGGTAATAGGAGCGAGTGCAATTGTCGCCAGCTGAAAGGTTTATTCGGGTTTCGTCCGGCTCTATCGTGTACGTGGTCCCGAAAAGGCGCAGCCCTTTGAAAGACTTGATCTCCATGTGATTTCCGAGAGGACAGCGAAAGGAAAGTGCATCATCGATATTGGAACCATTAGGTCCTTGTACGGGGCAAAACACCTCACTTGAGATCTGCGTGAGGATCGACTTAAGAATCGCATCGAAGTTTTCTGTCGTCGATTCGAAGAAATAATCCGCATAGCAGATGTTTTCTCTGACATCAGCCTTTGTTATCCCATATGGATCCGAAGGAAGAAGTTGATTGAGCGTGCGGTTATAGGGTGATGGCTGGGATGCGACGGCGGCGCTTTCCCAGGGGTGATAACGTTTGAAATCCGGATTGTTGAAGTTAAAGCCTTCGCTATAGTGGACGGCTCCATCACTTTCGGACCAGCGCTGCCAAAGTTGGTAAGCCCGTTGGATGAAGTTGACCTGATCCGTGTCGATCATGCAGCCGTCGGTGGTTTGGAATCCCGGAGTTATGAACACGGAGCCCGACCGTTTGTCTCTATCGGGATATTCGTAGAAGTAGGCTTTCTCTCCCTTGCCCTCATTTGCCAAGCTATCGACAAGGCCGATCGCTTTGCCACCAATCTGGAGTTTTGAGCTCTGGTCAGTGAAAAAGTGTTTAGGATCGAGCATGGGATACAAACGGCCAGCATAGGCAAACCGTGCCCAGTCATGATCATCTTGCTGGAAGAGGTCGAGACCGATCGTGAAAACTCGAGGCTTAACTTTTTTCGTAAAGCTTGGATCGATTTCGGCGGAATTGTAATTCTTTTCGATCGCCGCTTTCAGGTATGAGGCCGTCATCAGGGTTTCACTGATAATCGCGGGAGAGTCTTGGCCTTCACGAGAAAGCGGGGTGGTGAAATGTTGGGAATCGAGATCGTACCAACTTCCGTTGTCGAGCTGCTGTAAGAGTCGATTGCTCCCGCCGTCTGTCATGGCGAGAACCACAGGCTGTCTGGCGGTCAGAACTCCTTCAGTTAAACAAGTAACCTCAGTTTCGTCTGCAAGCAGCTTCATGCCTTGATAAAGGCCAGATTGGAGGTTGGTGCTCGCTCCTGTGCAGAGGGCTTGATTCGTGTAGGGATAATTCGGAGGCCGATACTTAGCGGTGCTGTCGTTATAAAAATGAACAGCTTTTGGCCGGTGAGTTTCATCTTGGTAGTCGATATCGAGAGTAAATTGGCCGGTCTCCTCATTTGGGTCGTAACGATAGGTATGTACCTTGAATGAGACCTGATCGTAGTGGTCGAGAGGAAGTAAGGTCTCAGCTTTCGATCCATACATGACCAGCGCGATTCGATTTTGAGGGTTAAGCGCCATGAGCGTCTTTATGGTGGTCTCAATGGTTTTAACCGCTACATCTATGCGACGCTCTACGTTTTGATCAGGGTTCCAAAGCTGATCTTCCGTATAAGTTCCAAAGTCACCCTGGGCAGGTGGTGCAAGCCATTGGGGGTCAGTGACTTTTGCCATGGATACCGATGCATCCATGACGAGCACCAGATCTATAGGGTTGAAGCTGTACCCGTTGACCTTTTGCGAAGCACCGAGTAAGGAGAACACCCCTAAAAATTCCTCGTCATAGGAGATATCCCACTGCTTCGTGGTCGTGGGTAGGCCCAGGGTGACTTTGGTTGAACTTGGTGGATTGGGATTAGCGAATAGGGAAAGATCTGACCAGACACGGCCCGCATAACGGCTTCCGTTTTCGTCGTTGAGGAGAGCTTCGGTATAGGATGTGTAGCTAGGCTCATCTGCGGTGCACTGGGATTTGAGGCCGACCGCCGTGGCGGCCATTGGGTGAGGAACGAGGAGGAATGCACCCAAGGCCGCCATCAGCAGTTTCTGCGCTATATTTTGCGACCGAGCGCTGAAACCCAAGTGCCTCTTCTTTTTTGAAGAGGCTTGTTGTTTGGCCTGAATAAGCGCCATTTGTAACTCCCTAGTGCTTAAAAACCTTAGACCATCGAGACAGAATATTGATTTTGTTATGAGGGGCGGCCCATTTGATTTGAGTCTTTGAGAGGCGATCGCAAAAGCGAAATGAGCGTCCTTAAAGTACAAAAGCCTCCTTAAGGCCTGATAAAAATGTACTTAGAGGGCAAAATTTTGTACTTTAAGGGCAATAAAAGCCCTTTTTGAGATCGATGTTTAAGAGTTGTGCTCAAATAGGGCGAGCAAAAACGTGCTTCACCTTCACAAGTGGTGGAGGGATAAAAACTCTTACGGGTATTTTGTGAGATACGTTTACGAGTTTAATATATGAGTTAAACTCTCATTATTCATAGTAAGAGGAGTACGGGCTTCTGAAGTTGACGAATAAAGATTTTGTCTCATAACAAAATCAATATTTCGCGTAGAGCAAAAGCGCAATATCGCGTAGAGCAATAGCAAAATCCTCTTCTTTCCTCACCAAGCGACCCATGTTTCAAGCCTTATAGATTCCTCGTTGAATGTCTCTAGACGTTCGCTTACGGAAGTCAAGTAACAATTCCCAAAAGATACGTAGTTCACTGAGCAATTATTAACCAAATAGTACTAAGCTCAAAAAGCTAAGTAGTTTAGTCAGAGGACGGGGGACATCTCAGCCTGATTTGGACGGATTGGGGAATCCGGGTGATCGAGGTCGTCTTCTGATAAGGGTCAAAACGTTCCTAAGGAGGTGGGGGAATGGATCTTTTTAGTGATGTCGTCTTTTTGTCGAGGGTCCAGTTTGCGGCAACCATTGCGTATCATTTCATCTTTGTGCCGCTTTCCATTGGCCTTGGACTAATCCTCGCCATCAATGAGACGCGCTATTACCGTTCCCGAGATCCGCGCGATGCGGCTGCAACGAAACTGTGGGTAAAAATCTTTACGGCAACCTTCGCCATTGGTGTGGCTACCGGTATCACCATGGAGTTTGCTTTTGGAACGGCTTGGGCCAACTACTCTCGTTTTGTGGGCGATATCTTTGGTGCGCCGCTTGCCGCCGAGGCTCTTTTCGCTTTCTTCCTCGAGTCCGTGTTCCTGGGCGTGTTGCTTTTTGGCCGCAATAAGGTTTCTCCCAAGTTCTATCTGGTATCAGCGTGGCTCGTTTGGGTTGGCTCATGCCTGTCCGCCCTTTGGATTTTGATCGCTAACGCGTGGATGCAAGATCCTACCGGTGCGGTGTTGAGCTCTGATGGTACGCGTGCAGTCATCACTGACTTTTTCGCCGCCGCCTTCAACCCGATGACTCTGGCCCACTATGGCCATACGGTATTTGCGCTGCTCGTTATGGGTTCCTTTGTGGCGATGGCCGTGTCAGCCTGGTACATGATCAAAGGCAAGAACACCTATTTTGCCGCAAAAACCATGCGCATCGGTGCCATATGTGGCATCGTCACTTGCTCCATCTTGCTACTGTTTGCCCATATGGCGGCAGTCGATGTCTCAGTGGAGCAACCAACCAAGTTTGCGATGATGGAGGGTCAATACGACACCGAAGTTCCTGGATTTGCGCCTTTCGGGTGGGTCGATGAGGAAAACGGCGATCTTTATGCTCCCATCAACATCCCTGGTGTGACTTCATTTCTAGCCACGGGCACTTTTGATACCGAATTCAAGGGTCTCGATGCGCTTTCCAAAGAGGCGCCTTACGATGAGATGAATGTGAGCGAACTTCCCGTCAACTTCATCTTCCAGACCTATCACATCATGGTCATCATGTACGGCGCAATCATGTTGGTGTCGATTTTGGCCATCATCTTCTCATTCCGTAAAGGCGGGGAGATTCAACACATGAAGTGGCTGCAGAGAATCTGCCTGATCAGCCCCATCTTCCCGTTTATTGCCATTCAGGTGGGCTGGATTACCGCTGAGGTAGGTCGCCAGCCTTGGGTAGTGTATCCGGCAACATCTGCCGAGGAAGGCGTTCATCTCTTAACGGCCGACGCGATATCTCCGTCCGTCTCTTCCACCGAATTGCTCATCACCCTCGCCATTTTCTTTGTGGTCTATATGGTGCTCCTTATCGGTTGGGCTCGAGTCATAGGGCGATTCATCAGTGAGGGTCCCGTTGAGGAAGGGGGTAAGGAAAATGTCCCCGCTTGAGGTACTCTGGTTCTTTCTCGTTTTTGTCCTGATAGGCGGCTACTTCGTCCTTGACGGATTTGATCTTGGTATCGGCGTGCTCTTCCCCTTTATCGCGAAAAGCGAGGAAGATCAAGCGGTTCTGCGTCGCGCCATTGGCCCTATTTGGGATGGCAATGAGGTTTGGTTGATCACCGCCGGAGGTGCTTTGTTCGCGGCATTTCCTGATGCGTATGCTACGACGTTTTCCGGCTACTATCTGCCGATCATGCTCGTGCTTTTCGGCTTGATCGTACGTGCGGTGTCCTTTGAATTTCACGCGGGCGATCCTGCTTGGCGCAAAGTTTGGGATGTCTGCTTCTTCGTGGGTTCCTTGCTACCCGCGCTGCTTCTGGGCGTAGCCGCGGGCATCACCTTTGAGGGAATCCCGATGGATGCTCATGGTAACTATATCGGCGTTCCGCTCTTTGGTCTCATCACGCCATTCTCGCTGCTTTGTGGTCTTACCGGCTTGTCCATGATGATGGCAGCTGGCGCTAACTGGATAGCGCTCAAGGCTCCGAAGCCCTCCGCTCTTCAGGCTCGTTGTGCGAAGTTGGGAATGCCTCTGCAGATCGTTGCGCTCGTGCTGTTTGTCGCCGCCACTGCTTGTGTTTTCCTGTACATCCATCCGACTATGGATCCTGCTCTGAATGCCCTTCGTTGGATTTTCGCGGCATTGGTAGTGGGCGGTCTTGTGGTCTCCATGTTCTTCTCCAAGGTCAACGACAATGATCTGTTCGCGTTTGTCAGCCATTCGGTGGCCAGTTTCTCCATGGTGGCATTGGGTGCTTGCTCGATGTTTCCGAATCTGGTGGTCGCCTCCTCCGATAGCGTCGGTCCCAACATCACCCTTATGTCGGCGGGAGCATCGGATTTGACCTTGTTCTGCATGACCGTCATCCTCTGCATCGGTCTGCCGTTGGTACTGGTCTACCACGTGATCATTTATCGCACGTTTCGAGGGAGGCTTACTCAGGAGGATCTTACGGAAGGCGCTTACTAAGCTTCATCAAGCTGCTACACTGTGGTGTAAGCAGATTTCCTGAAGCAAGTGAGGGTTTTAGTGGACGAAGAGAAAGACAGCATCAAAGTAAGTTCTTCTGAAAACGTCGAGGAGCATACGCAAACTGAGCAGCCGGCTGCATCGCCTGAGCAGCCGGCTGCGCTTTCAACCTATGAGAAGTTCGCCAAAGAGCAACTCGACCAAAGCACGATAGACAAGGATCGCGTCTATCCGGGAATCCGCGAGCCTCATTATCCCTATGGCGTGGACATGACGAAGCCCGCCAAGGCACCGCATGGAAGCTGGAAGGCTACCTTTGCCCTGTTCGCTGGGTTTATGGCGATCGTCTTTGGCGTCTTGGTGTCCTTGCTCGGTTTTCTTTTCGGCATCATCGCGTTGATTCTGAGTTTTTGGTATCTCAAGACGGAGGATGATCCTCACTACAGCGGCATCGCGCGTGTGGGTCGGATCACCGCTGTGATCGGCATGATATTTGCCGTGCTCATTACCGCCTACTCGATCTTCTATCACGTTGTGGTGCTGGATGTGTTTAACTCGCCAGGGGATGCGGTGGTAATCGAGGAGACGGTAGAGTCCTGACGATACGGCGTAAAAATACTCGATCGCTCCAGATAATAATAACAATAGGCTACAATCCTCTTAGCTATTCCTAGAACTACGACGGGGGAAAGATGACGCTTCTCGACCTTTGCAAAATTCTCAAAAGAAACTGGCTGTTCATAGCCATTATCTCAGTGATCTGCGCCGTGGTATGCGGTGGCGTCATCATGATGATGCCGAAGACCTATCAAACCTCGGCGATCATCACCGCTTCTGCGGAGGTAAACACCGTAGGAGGCATAGGACAGAGTGTCGCCGCTGAGAACTCAAGCAATCAGGGGCAGCTCAGCGCTTCCACCGACGCCAATGCGAAGAAAGTCACGATAACCGCAAAGGGATCAAATCCGACGCAGTTGATGACCCTCGCGAATATTACCGCATATCAGGTGGTTCAAAAGGCCGAAGAACTTTTCCCGGACACGGAAGAGGTCAATTACAGCTTCATGGTCACAAGGGCAAGCACCGCTTCTGATGTATCCCCCTCGGTGACGCGCTACGCGTTGGTGGCTTTTCTCGCGGGTCTGTTCGTCTCTATCTGCATTGTGATCATCGTGGATCTAGTTCGCCGGCCCATCAAAAGCAGTGCCGAGGTCGAGGAACTTCTCAGCGCCCCGGTGCTTGGGACGTTTGATTCTGATCCTCTTTCGACAAAAAGACTGCTTGCCAATATTCGCTTCGCGGTAGAGGATGCTGATAAGGTTGCGATCATCGCCATAAGCGATTTCGATAGCGCCGATCAAATCTGTCAGGCCTTGAGCAAGGAAGCCAGTGCCGACGGAAGGCCGGTGCCGGAGTTTGTCGCTTGCCAGCCCTTCACCCAAAACATCGATTCATCCTATGTGGCTCATGAGGCTGGCCACTCCGTATTCGTGGCGCGTCAGTGGGTTGATTCACTCAATCAACTGGAAGCTGAGGCTCGGGAGTCTCTGCTGGCGGATGCCAAGATAGACGGTGTGGCTTTGCTGCCGGAGGGTGACGCCGCCAATGCTCACAAGGGGCTCGGCCGCATCATTCGCTAAGCATTATCTGCTCAAGTTCTTTTTAGATCCGTCGGCTAAAAGTCGAAGACTTCTCCTACGTTATAGGGAATGACGAGATCCGCATAGCGATCTCTCGGGGTGGGGGTGCGGTTGATGATAACCAGATGATCACCGCCGAAATAGCCTACGAGGCTTGCCGCGGGGTTCACCACGAGGGAGGTTCCGGCAATAACAAGAAGCTTGGCTTTCCGGATGTCCAAAATAGCGCCTTGCATGATTTGGCCATTCAAAGGCTCCTCGTAAAGGACAACGTCGGGCTTTATGATGCCGCGGCAAACGTTGCAACGAGGAATGCCATCCTCGGCGGCTTCGTGTGCGGCGATGGTCTCATTCAGGTCATATTCCTTGCCGCAGGCCATGCAGTAATTCCGCAAAACGCTGCCATGAAGTTCCCAGACGCGCTTACTTCCTCCCGCCTGATGGAGACCGTCGATGTTTTGAGTGACCACCGAGCGCAGGATACCCTCTTTCTCGAGGGCGGCGAGCTTGCGATGCGCCTGATTGGGCTTCGCATCCGGATAGATCATACGATCGAAGTAGAAGCGGAAAAACTCGGAGGGGTGAGCGTCAAAGAAGCTGCGGCTGATCATGACCTCAGGGGGATAGGCATAGGACTGGTTATACAGGCCGTCGGTGCTTCGAAAGTCAGGGATGCCGCTTTCGGTCGAGACGCCGGCTCCTCCAAAAAATACCATTCCACCAGGAGGGCATTGGTTTACCCACTCACGGAAGGTCTCGATGGATTGCTCAAGCTCTGGACTGATTTCTTGGGGAGTCATAATTGCCCTTTCTCATAGTCAGCTTGACGGTTATCATAGCAGCCCATAAAACTCGTGATACCAACCTTTGGTCGATGGTATATTCATTTCGGATAGCTACCATGATGTAAGCCCATTTGTTTGAACCTTGAGATCCGCGTAAAGAAAGGATGCCCATGGAAAACCAAGAAGCTTTGCATTCAACGACTCCGTCCACAACCGCTCTCAGCGACGCGCTCAAACCTGATGCGCTCGCACCAGCCGCTATAGAGGCGAAGGCCGAAAATCTTGCCGTAGGCAAAGCTTCCATGGAGCTTCCTAAGCTTTTTGTTCTCGCGATTATGGCAGGTATCTTTATCGCGTTTGGTGGGGTGTTCTTCTGTACGTTTTTAGGCGACGCGACGTTGCCCTTCGGTGTTCAGCGCGTGGTAGCTGGTCTGTGTTTTAGCCTCGGCCTTATTCTCGTGGTGTGTTGCGGGGCGGAGCTTTTCACGGGCAATGCCCTGATGGTCTGTGGTCTTGCGAGTGGAAAGATCAAGCTTGCGGGCTTGCTGCGTAACTGGGTGGTGGTCTGGATCGGGAATTTCTGCGGCGCTCTTCTGATCGTCTGGATCGTGTTCATGGCTCATAGTGCCGATATGAATGGTGGAGAAGTGGGCGCGGTGATGATCTCAACGGCCGCCTCCAAAATCTCTCTTGATTGGTGGACCATCTTTTTCAAGGGCATTATTTGCAACATCTTGGTCTGCGCCGCGGTTTGGATTAGCTTTGCCGGGCGCACTATCGTCGACAAGGTGGTCGGAGTCATCTTTCCCATTACCGCATTTGTAGCCTGCGGCTTTGAGCACTGCGTCGCCAACATGTTCTTCTTGCCCATGGGAGTTGCCCTCAATGCCGCCGGATACGCCTCGACGGTGAATACGTCGATGCTCAATATCGGGGGGATTTTCTATAACCTTTCAGCAGCCACTTTGGGTAATATCGTAGGTGGTGCCTTGCTGATCGGCATGACCTATTGGTTTGTCTATCACAAAAAGGCCGCCAAGGAGGCTTAAGCTTCCGGCAAGGAGGCTCACGCTTTCGCCAAGGAGGCTCACGCTTTCGCCAGGGAGGCGCCTCAGCGCATTAGTCCTAAAGGATGACCTTATGTACACCTTAAAGACCGAAGCTCATTTTGACTCAGCCCATTTCCTCGCCGACTATTTCGGTAAATGCGAGAATCTCCATGGTCATCGCTTTAAGGTGGTAGTCTCCATCAGCTCGTCGACCTTGCAAGACTCGGGCTCCATGAAGGATATGGTGCTTGATTTTGGTCTTTTCAAGCGTGAGGTGAGCGAGGTGGTGGCCGAATATGACCACACGTTTCTTTACGAGGACGGCACCTTGAAATCGGAGACGGTACGATGTTTGGAGGATGAGGGTTTCTCGTTGACGCCACTTCCTTTCCGGCCCACGGCCGAAAACCTTGCCCGTTCGATCGCCGATAAGCTGATCGATCGAGGTTTGCCAATCTGCGAGGTGGAGGTTTATGAGACCCCTCTAAACTGCGCGATCTATCGGGTAGAAGAGAACTAGGCACATTGATTGAGCGAAGGATATAAAAAGAGCTAAAGGAGTACAGGATGTTCGGTACGAATCTTGATTCCATTGTTGATGGTATAGAGAAAAACTACGAAGCTGATGAGATGTTCTTCACCAAACCGGGGAGGGAGTTTCCCAGTCGCAGTAAGGTGAAAGAGGTGCTCTACGGCATTCGTCGCGTGATGTTTCCCGGCTATTTCGGCGAGGAGATGCTCTCGCCTTCCACGAGTCCTCGCTATTTCATCGGGGAGATGCTCATCCAGGCTGAGCGAACCTTGAACCAACAGGTGAGGCTCGCATTCGCCTATCAAAACGAAGAGGATCTCTGCGATCAGGATGTGGCAGAACAAGCCGACCGTGTCTGCTCGGAGTTCTTCTCCTGCTTGCCAGAGATACAGCGCTTGCTGCTCACCGACGTGGAAGCGCTCTATGAGGGCGACCCCGCGGCGGGAAGCAAAGAAGAGGTGATTTTCGCTTATCCCGGACTCTTCGCGATCTATGTTTATCGCGTGGCTCATGAGCTCTACCGGCTCAAGGTGCCTTTCATCCCGCGCATTATGACCGAACACGCCCATGGCGCCACGGGCATCGACATCGCTCCTGGTGCGAACATCGGCGCCTACTTCTTCATCGACCATGGCACGGGTGTCGTCATCGGCGAGACCACGGTCATCGGCGATCACGTGAAGCTTTATCAGGGCGTGACCCTAGGCGCTCTCTCCACCCGTGATGGACAAAAGTTGCGGGGGACGAAACGCCACCCCACCATCGAGGACAACGTCACCATCTACTCCAACGCCAGTGTTTTGGGCGGAGAGACCGTCATCGGCGAAGGCACCGTCATCGCTGGCTCCATCTTCGTCACGAAGTCGGTGCCGCCTCATTCACGAGTGAGCGTGAAGGAACAGGAGATCACCATCCGCACGAGGACTGTGGCGGAGGAATCTTCTGAGATCGAGATGGCGTAAGAGATCGAATCAGCGTAAAAGATTGAGATAACGTTAGAGATTGAGACTGCGTAACCCTTTCCGCAGCGCCATTTCCACGCTCAAACCAACAAGCTCTCATGTGCTCGCGTGCTCATGTTCTTGCGTTTGTGCGCCAGCAGGATGTATGCTGGCGCACTTTTTGCTGGTACTGCAAGGCCATTACAAGGCATTACAAAGCGAAGTAGCTCACGCCGCCTTCGAAGATAGGTTGGTAAACCTCGAAAGGTACGTTTTTATAAAGACGCTCGCCGGCGCGCTCCGAATGGCCCATCTTGCCGAGGATACGTCCATCGGGGCTTGTTATGCCTTCGATGGCCCAGGAGGAGCCGTTGGGATTGTAGGCGAGATCCATGGAAGGATTACCTTCTGGGTCAACATACTGGAAGGCGATCTGTCCAGCATCGGCCAGAGACTTGAGCAAGGTCTCATCGGCTACGAAGCGTCCCTCGCCATGGCTGATCGCCACCGACTGAATATCTCCCAGTGAGCACTTGGAAAGCCATGGGGAAAGCGTGGATGCGACTCTCGCATGAACCAAACGGCTTTGATGGCGTCCGATGGAATTAAATGTCAGCGTCGGACACTGGGCGTCCATGGGCCGAATATCGCCATAGGGCAGAAGTCCAAGTTTGACTAGGGCTTGGAAACCGTTGCAAATCCCGAGCATGAGACCGTCGCGATGGAAAAGCAGATCTCGAACGGCTTCAGTGACTACCGGGGCACGGAAGAAGGCGGTGATGAATTTCGCCGAGCCGTCCGGCTCATCACCACTGGAAAAGCCACCCGGGATCATTATGATCTGGCTCTTTTTGATTGCCTCGGCAAACGCGCGGCAACTTTGAGCGATAGCGTCGGGGCTCAGGTTGTTGATGACGAGAACCTCCGAGTCCGCCCCAGCTTGACGGAAGGCCTTTTCGGTGTCGTATTCGCAATTGCTTCCAGGGAACACGGGAATAATCACATGAGGCTTGCCGTCGGCAGCCAGGTGCGGGCCTCTCTGAGAGCTTGAATCATTGGCATTGGCATCGAAGCTGATCTTGGGTGCAGCTGGAGCCTGGGCAAGACTTTCTGCGCTGCTCCGATAGGGGAAGATGTCCTCGAGCGTAGACTCCCAGCGTTCCTGGAGTTTTGCAAGATCAACGCTGAGTTCGGCGCTTTGACCGCTCGCTTTGAATTCGTAGCTATAGGATTCGGTCGTAGTGCCTATTGTGAGGATCTCGACGCCACTGTTTTCAGCGGATTCCAAGACCTTGCGAACTTGATCGTTTTCAGTTCCGCCGCTCAGTTCGATGACCATTGAACCGTAGGAGGAAATGAAGAGGTCATCAGCGGAGAAATCCGGCGTAAAGGCAATGCCGAGCTGATTGCCGACAGCCATTTTGAATAAAGTCTCCGCTAGCGCGCCGTAACCAGGGGTGGCGAGGGAGAGTGCCTGTTGCGTCTCGATGAGAGCCTCCGAGGCATCAAGTACCGCAAGAAGCGAAGACTCCTCGGGCAGTAAGCCATCCTCCTGATAGCGGGGACGTAGCCAGATAACAGAGCTCGTGGGTTTTTTGAATTCGGGTGAATGGATTCGCTCGGCTGATCCAACCGCCGTGGCGAAACTTACCAAGGTAGGAGGAACATCGAGATCTTCGAAGGAGCCGGACATAGAGTCTTTGCCGCCGATGGATGCCACTTCAAGATCCAGTTGAGCCTTAAGGGCACCGAGCACGGCAGCGGTGGGCTGGCCCCAGCGCTTCGGCTCATCGCGCAGGCGCTCGAAGTACTCCTGGAAACTTAGGTAGGAGCGACTGCGAGAAAATCCGGATGCGACCAGTCGGGCGACGCTTTCCACCACAGCGAGATACGCGCCCCTATAAGGATCCGCTTGACTCAAATAGGGATTGAATCCCCAGGCCATTCCCGAGGCGGTCGAAGTTTTCCCCGCCACGGGGAGCAAAGCCGCCATGGCTTGAGGTGCGGTGAGTTGAGTCTTGCCGCCAAAAGCCATGAGCACGGTGGCGGCGCCGATCGAGGCATCGAAGCGCTCGGAGAGTCCCTTGTTTGACGCGACGTTGATGTCAGTCATCACCTGGGTTAGGCGCTCCTCCACCGAGGCACCCTTTGGCAAAGTCCAGGGAGCTTCGTAGGGCCTTCCCGCGACGACGTGGGCACGTGCGTGTTTGGGCGCGCCGTTGGATGCCAGAAAATCGCGGCTCAGGTCGACGATGGTGTCACCGCGCCAGCTCATACGCACCCGCGGGATCTCGGTTACCGTCGCGATCGCAGTGGCTTCAAGGTTTTCCTCCGTGGCGTAGGTGATGAACTGATCGACGTCATCGGCGGCGAGCGCCACGGCCATACGCTCCTGGCTCTCCGAGATTGCAAGCTCGGTGCCGTCGAGACCTTCGTATTTCTTCGGCACCTTATCTAGGTTGATAGTCACTCCATCAGCCAGTTCACCGATAGCGACCGACACGCCGCCAGCACCGAAGTCATTGCAGCGCTTGATGAGACGGCACGCGTCCTTGCGGCGGAAGAGCCGTTGCAGTTGGCGCTCAACCGGGGCGTTGCCCTTTTGCACCTCGGCACCACAGGTCTCGATTGAGGAAGCGCTGTGAGCCTTCGAGGATCCGGTCGCGCCACCGATGCCGTCGCGACCGGTGCGGCCTCCCAAAAGCACGATGACATCTCCCGGTTGGGGAGTCTCGCGAAGTACGTGGTTTGCCGGGGTGGCGCCCACCACCGCGCCGATTTCCATACGCTTAGCCTCGTAGCCGGGATGATAGAGTTCGTTCACTTGGCCGGTGGCCAAGCCAATCTGATTGCCGTAGGAGGAATAACCTTGGGCCGCCTCGGTGACAATCTTGCGTTGAGGCAGCTTGCCCGGAAGCGTTTGGCTCACGGGCTTGCGTGGATCGGCGGCTCCGGTCACGCGCATGGCCTGATAGACATAGCTTCTTCCGGAGAGAGGATCTCGAATAGCTCCGCCGATGCAGGTGGCAGCCCCACCGAACGGCTCAATCTCGGTAGGATGATTGTGGGTTTCGTTCTTGAAGAGGTAGAGCCAATCCTCCTCTTTGCCATCCACATCCACTTTTACCTTGACCGTGCAGGCGTTGATCTCCTCGGACTCGTCGAGGTTCTTGAGCTTCCCTGACGCCTTGAGGGCTCTGGCCCCAATGGTGCCGAGGTCCATCAGGCTTTGAGGCTTTGATTCCCGATGCAGGTTTCGGCGAAGATTCAGATAGGTTTCATAGGTCTTTTGCACCTCGGGATCTTCAATGGTGATGGAGTCGAGCTGCGTGTTAAAAGTGGTGTGGCGGCAATGGTCGGACCAGTAGGTGTCGATGACCTTGATCTCCGTGATCGAGGGATCCCGTTGCTCCTCGCGGAAATAGCGCTGGGTGAATTGAAGGTCCGCCAGGTCCATCGCAAGCCCGCGCTCGCTCAGAAATGTCTTGAGCGTCTCTTCATCCCAGTCACGGAATCCATTGATGATCTCGACGGACGGTGGTTCCGGATAATTGGTCTGGAGCGTCGCCACCTCATCCAAGGAGGCCTCTCGGGCCTCAACCGGGTTGATCACGTAGTGCTTTATGGCTTGCAAATCCGCCTCGGTGAGGTCTCCTTGCAGCCCGTAGACGGTGGCGGTGCGCACCGTAGGACGTTCACCCTGGCTGAGCAGCTGAACGCATTGGCTGGCGGAGTCGGCCCGTTGATCGAACTGACCGGGAAGGTATTCGACGGCGAACAGAGCACTCACGTGTGAATCGTGGGAATTGCCGGAATCGTGGGAATTGCCGGAACCGTCGGAAGCGCTGCCATCGAGGGAATCGTCGGGATCGCGCGGCCCGTCAGATCCGCGCGATTTTCCAGCCGTCGCATCCACCTCACCAAGAGCTTCCGCTAATCCTGTCGGAAGCGTAAAGCTCACGGTATCTACCTGCGGCTCGCTAAAAACCGTCGGAACGCACTCCTGGAAGAGGGCTTCCGAGATACCTTCGACGTCGTAGCGATTTATCAGACGCACGCCGGTGAGGGTTTTGATGCCCAAAATATCCCTCAGCTCGGTAAGCAGGGATTGAGCCTCTCCATCGAAACCAGGCTTCTTCTCGACGTAGACTCGCAAAGCCATAGATCCGCCTTTCGCTTCAAATCATGCTTAGTCCTACCATGATAAAGCCTCGTGGGGATTTTGCGATCCTCATCTCTTGCGAGCTACCGCTTTTAAAGGATCATCTTCGTCTCTTCGAGTTTGCTCATGGTGAGCTCATAGAGCTTAATGATGGGTCGGCGCAGCGCCAAACCTATGAGAAGCGAGGGGATCAAAATAAGCAGCAGCTTGCCGATGCTTAGCCAGTAGGTATTGCCATAGATGCCAGCGACGCAGCTCTGGAAGGCCTCCATGGTATGGGAGAAGGGAAGCCACGGATAGATCACTTGGAAAATCGGTGCGGACATGACCACCGGGAATTCGCCGCCGGATCCCGCTATTTGCATGACGAGGCCGATCACGGCGATAGCCTCGCCCACTTTGCCGAAGGAAAGCACGAGGGTGTAGATCAGATTGCTGAACACCAGCGCCGCCGCCCAGCCCGTCAACAGGAAGAGGAAGGGATGTTCGCACTGGATTCCCACGAAGAAGATATCGCCGAGGCAAACGAGCGTGGCCTGGATGAGCGCGATCAAAAGGAATATCAGATAGCGACCAAGATAGAGCTGGGAGGGTTTGGGGTTGGAGAGCTCTTTACGCCTAAACTCCGGAACGTTGACCTCCATCAAGGCGATAAGGAAGATAGATCCGATCCAAATCGAGAGGGAGGTATAGAACGGCGCCATGGCGCTGCCGTTATTGGCGACGGGGTAGACGGCATGGCGCTCGACGGTGGTGGGCGCCGAGATGATCTCCGCGAGCCTTCCGGGATCAGATCCGATGATGCGCCGCACCTCCTCAAGGTTTCCCGAGTCGATGGCTGTTTGGAGTTCTGCCTGGGTGGAAGCGAGTGAGTCCCTCGTCTCCCTCAAAACGCCGGTGGCTCCCTCTAGGGAATCTTGGACGCCGCCAAGGTCAGTTGCGAGCGATTGTGAAGCGATCGCGAGGCTTTGAGCGGCGGCCTGGAGTTCCTCGGTAATGGACGCGAGCGCTTGTTTGACCTCCGCAAGGGTCGCGATGAGCTGGTCAAGGCCTTCACTTAAATCCGCGCCGAGGGTGCCGTGGATACCGTCGATCTCACGCTGGGCTTCATTGAGCGCGTTTTGAACTTGAGTGCGAGTGTCGCTCAGATCCTCGTTGCCCTGTTGAATGTCCTTGATGGCTTGATCGATGTTGGACTGGAGTGACTCTAAATCTTTGATAGCCTGTTGAATGGAGCTCAGCGCTTCGTTGATGTCGGTACTTGAGCCCGGATTCGAACTTTGGATTTGCTCGAGAATGCCCTCTAGGTCTTGGTAACTTTGGATGAGCGAGCCAACCTCGTTCGAGAGGCTCTCTAAGGTGGATTCCGCGGGGCCAGCTACCGCTTGTACCGCGTTAAGAGCCCCGTTTACCGCGGTGTCCACCGAGCTGAAACTGTTCTTGGCGGATGCGATGGTTTGGTCGATCAGAGATCCGGTGTCGCTTAAGGCCGCGACCGCCTCCTCAAGAGCCGTTTGAGCCTCATCCATAAAGGGGCCGACCTGATCACCGATGCTCTCTGAGGAGACCAGAGCGGAAGAGGATGCGTTGAGCAGGGTGGCGGTGGAGCCCACCAGGGCAGACAGAGCTTCACCGGTTCCAACGGCGCCGTCGAGATCATCGATCACCTCGCAAAGCTGGCCGTTGAGATTTGTGGCATAGCTTCCTATCCCATCGCCGTTCATGAAGTTCGTGAGGTCGGAGACGCTGCCGAGAGCCACTTCGGTGACGGTGCGCATAAAGGTTTCATCCACCCGAATCGCCAGGTTGCTGGCTCCTTCGCTCGTGAGCCTCGGTGCGATGGCGTTTTCCTTCTGATTGGTGTAGAAGTCGATGGTCGCGTGATCCATGTGATCCGAAAAGACCGTCATGAGGTCGGCGGAGAAATTCTTCGGGATCACGATGGAGGCGTAGTAACGGCCAGAGTTGATACCGTCAATCGCCTCCTCAGCGCTTACGAACTCCCAATCAAAGGATTTGTTGTCATGGAGAGCCGAAACGATCGCGCTTCCGGCATTGATGCGGGTCGGGATCAGACTGGATTGGTAGCCCTCGTCCTCGTTGGCTACGGCAACGGGAATACGGTCGGTGTTTGAGAAGGGATCCCAGAATCCCAAAATATTGAACCAGGCGTAGAGCGGCGGTACGATGGTAAGCCCCACCAAAACAACACCGGCGATGACATTGCCCATCAGGTTATGTAGATCCTGCTTGAATATCCGGAAGATGTTCTTCATGATTTCAAGCCTTTGTCGATCCGCGCCTGGGCTTTGTCGAGCAACTCATCTTCGCTCATATGGCTCATTTGCACCTGGTAGTTGAGATCCTCGTTGAGAAATTCGACGACCACCAAAAAGGCGCAAGCCAAGATGATGCCCCAGGACATGAGCACGAGCAGCACCACGCGCGTGTCCACATCCACGTTGAAGACGAGTCGAAGGATTAAGGTCAGGATTATCACAAAGAACAGGATGATCCAGCCTCCATGGATAAGCAGCGGATAGTCATCCCTGAAGCGACGAACGCGCTGGTTGAGCTTTTGACGATACTCGTCGGAGTTGAGCATGGCCTCGATGAGCGAGCGAAGACGGAAGCGCTCATGGGCCGAGGCGATATTCTCGTTGAGGAGAAATCCGGTCTCACCGAGCTTATGGTCGAACAGCAGGTTGAGATTGAACGAATATCGTCCCACCACAAGACCGATGAAAAAGCCGATGGGCAGATACAGCCCTAAGATCGCCAGATCAAACCAGTATTGCAGGCCGTACATGCCGCCGATGGCCTCGCGCATGGCGTCAATGCTATAGGTGAAGGGCAGAAGCGGGTTGATGAGCTGGTAAAACGGCGGCATCATCTCGACCGGGTAGGTTCCGGACGAACCTGGAATCTGCACGATCAAGAAAACCACCGCGATAGCGCGCCCGATGTGGCGGAAAGCGTAGGTGAGGGCGAAAATGAGGTTGACGTACACGAAGACCGCGAAAAGTCCCGCACCTACGAAGGCAACGGGGTTGTGGCATTCGACGCCAAGCACCAGATCGCCGACGCAGACGATGAGTCCCTGGAGAAGACCAAGCAGGATGATCAGAAGCCACCGAGCGAAATATGCCTGGGTGAGCGTGAACTTCGGAAGACCCTCGGGGTCCACCTGGACCTTAAAGACCGCCAAAAGGATAAAGCCGGCGACCCAAAGACCGAGGTTGGTGAAAAAGGGCGCGACGCCGGAACCGTAGGTGGCGATGGGGTAGAGCACCTCGCTGTGCAAAGTGATGGGCGAGGCCATGAAATCCCCAACGTCATCAGGGTTGATACCAAGGTAGGTGGCCAGATTTTTCACCGCTTCGGAATTTCGCAGGGCCGTGAGATCGGTAAGCGCGCTCTGAAGCGTCGCCTGGACGTCTCCCAAGGATGAGGAGATGAGGGAACTGGTGGCTTTCGCCTGGTCTATGGTGGAACTGAGCTCATCGAGGGTAGACAGGGATGAGGTAATGATCGGCTCTAGAGCTGTCCCGATTCCCTCAAGACTCCCCAGTGCGCTCGATAAAGCGTCAAGACTCGCGGAGAATTCGGGAATGATGGCGCCTTGGACGACCGCTGAGTCTTTCGTGATCTCATCGACGCCGGATTGCACCGCTTGGTTCGTGGTGCTAACCGCGGAATCGACGCTGGTGGCGGCATCCCCGAGGGCAGTGGAAAGCTTTTGGAGCTGCTCGATTGTCTCCTCCGTGCTCTGGTTGTCTGCTTCGAGCTTGTCGAGGAGATCTTTAATTGTTTGCTTGCTGCCCGCTAAAGACTCAAGCTGTTCGAGAATCCGCTGGTTGTTGGCGTTGAGGGATTGGGCGTCGCTGAGTGCTTTATCCACCTGGCCTTCCGCCTGAATGAGGGCTGCGGTGGTCTTAGCGGTTCCTTGGGCGATGGAGGTGGAGACCTTACCCAAAGAGAGAGCGGCGGAGGCGACGGAAGAGGCCACCTGAGTACCATAGGTTCCCAGGTCGCTTCGCATCTGACCCAGGTTCGATCGCGCGTCAGCGAGGCGTCCTTCAAGGCTTGGCAGTTCATCGTTCAAGTCGCGCAACGCCGTCTGAGCATGGGATATGGCATTTTGAGCCTCATCAAAGGTGGGATCGAGATTGCCGAGTTGTTGTTGAGTCTCGGCGATGGCGCCTTGAGCCTGGGAGATGCTTTGACTCAGTTTCGCATCGGCGGCATCGCTTGAACTTTCCACCTGGCGTCCAGTTTTCTGTCCCAGTTCCACTACCGTTTCGCTCACCGTGGAGACGAAGGTCATGTTGATCTCGTTTTCCAAGGTGGAGGCTCCGATATTGGTGATCTCCGGTGCGGAGGCCGAAATTTTCTCATTCACGTAATAATCTATGATTGGTCGCTTGAAATCGCCCGAGAAGACGCTCAGGAAATCGGCACTGAAGTCTTTCGGGATGACGATGGCGGCATAGTATTCGCCTGACTGGACACCATCCATAGCCTGCTGTTCGGAGACGAATTCCCAGCCGAGCTCATGGTTTTCCTTGAGCTTCTCCACCACTTGTTCGCCCACGTTTAAGTGACCGATGAGTTCGTTGTCGGCACCGCTATCCTCGTCGGCCACCGCCACCTTTATGGCGTCGGTGCGCTGATAGGGATCCCAATTCGCCTCGATGGTGTACCACGCGTAGAGCGAGGGCATAAAGCAGATGCCGATAACGATGATAAGGGCGATGGGATTTCGCAGAAGGCGTATAACGTCGCGCTTAAAAATCTGAAGGATGATCGGTATGTTTTTGCCGTGTTTCACTGGGTCAAAGAATGTCTCTTGTATGCCTCTTAGTTCTGAAGTGCCGATTTGACCATCTAGGGGATAATATACCAATCGACTAGAATATGAGGGTTCGACGGCCCAAAGCGGCCAAAAGCTGAGTTAAACACCCCGCCTTAAACCTATGGGCAAGAGGACCGGGGTTCGAAAGGCAATCGAGGATGACGACGGCCAGACGCATATATAGTTACGATTCGACTCTGCGAGATGGGGAGCAGCAGGAAGGCATAAGTCTTTCCCTGGAAGATAAGCTGCGTATCGTCAAGCGTCTGGATGATTTCGGCATCGATTACATCGAGGGAGGCTTTCCCGCCTCAAATCCCAAGGACAAAGCCTTTTTCGACGCACTCAAGATCATGGATTTGCGCCACAGCACCATCGCTGCTTTTGGATCCACCTGCAAAAAGAATGTGGCGGCAGCCGATGATCCGGGCATCCAAAGCCTCATCGAGAGCGGGACGCGGGTTGTGACTTTAGTGGGTAAGACCTGGGATGCTCAGGTGACGTTTGCGTTGCGCACGGAACTTCAGGAAAACCTCCGCATGATCGCCGATTCGGTGGCTTGTTGCAAAGCTGCCGGTCGAGAGGTGGTTTTCGACGCCGAGCATTTCTTTGACGGTTATAAGGCCAACAGCGACTATGCCATGGCCTGTCTACTTGCCGCCCACGAAGCGGGGGTAGACGCCATAGACCTCTGTGATACGAACGGAGGAAGTCTGCCTTTCGAGGTGGGGAGCATCGTGAGCGCCGTCGTGGCTGCGTTTCCCGACACATCCATCGGCATCCACTGTCACAATGACGCGGGTTGCGCCGTGGCTAACAGCCTAGCGGCGGTGAACGCCGGTGCCAGTCGCGTCCAAGGGACGATCAATGGCATAGGCGAGCGGGTAGGCAACGCTGATCTTTTGACGATCATCGCCGATCTTGAACTTAAGATGGGTTGTTTCTGTGTCGGTCCGGAGAAGCTCAAGGGAATGTCCAGCCTTTCCCACTATGTGGCCGAGCTCTGCAACCTCTCCGTTGCGCCATCTCATCCCTACACGGGTAAATCGGCTTTTGCTCATAAGGGCGGTCTTCATGCGAGCGCCATCGCGCGTTTTCCCGGGGCCTACAATCACGCGGACCCTGAAAGCGTCGGTAATGGGAGCCGTATGGTGGTAAGTGAACTTGCCGGTAAGGCGTCACTTCTCTCCAAGGCCGCGGCTTTAGGTTTTGATCTCGATGATGCTTCGGTAGATGTCCAAGGCATTTTGGATGACATCAAGGAGAGGGAATCACGCGGCTATACCTACGAGGTAGCTGATGGCTCGCTGGCTTTGCTGCTGAGGAGACATCTGGGCGTCTATAGGCCCTTCTTTACCTTGGAGAGCTTCCGCGTGATCGTCGATGATCGGGAGGATACGGGGGCTCTCGCCAAAGACGCCTCCTCGGAGGCGACCATTAAGATCCACGTGGGTGATCGCCGCTTCGTGGCCACCGGTGAGGGAACCGGTCCGGTGGGGGCCCTCGACAACGCGCTTCGCATGGCCATTCGGGAATCATTCCCCGAGGTTGAGGCCATGGAGCTTTTGGACTACAAGGTGCGCCTTCCCGACGAAAGCCAAGGTACCGGTGCGGTGACTCGCGTTACCATCACCACAGGTGATGCCGAGGGGACCTGGGGTACCGTCGGCGTGTCGGAAAACGTGATCGAGGCATCTTGGAACGCGTTGGTGGAATCCATCGAGTATGGGCTGTTGCGGGCTTTAAGATCCTAACTTTAAGGTCCTAACCTTAAGGTCCTAAGGAAGCGAACATGGATGAAATTAGAACGAAAGCAGTGAACGACCTTTTGCAGGTGCTTGCCCGTTTGGACGATGAAGATGAGATCTTCGCCCTGCTCGAGGATCTTTTCACCATTCGCGAAATCCGTGAAACGTCCCAACGCCTTATGGTGGCGCAGATGCTGAGCCAAGGTAAATCCTATGCGGCCATCGAAGCCGCCTCCGGCGCCTCAGCCACCACCATCGCGCGAGTGTCCCGCTGCTTAAGCTATGGCAGCGGCGGGTATCAACAGGCTCTTAAGATCCTAAACGATCTTGAGCCGGACGATAATCGTTAGCGATCATCTCAAGCACGAGCTGACAACGGGTTCCGATGGCCCAAGAATTTGAACTCAGGAACTCGGGCAGATCCTGCTTTTTCAGCGTGAATGGCTCGATGATCTCCTTAGCCTCCAACTGAGGTTTTCCGTCGGGTTCAGCCTTGACGAAAACCACCATCACGTTTTCCTCGGTAAGTCCAGTAGACGAGTACCCTGATTGAGCCAGAGGCCTTAGGCTTCCCGGGATCATCTTATAGCCGGTCTCTTCCTTAAGTTCCCTCTCCACGCAGTGTTCGATGGATTCGTCTTCGTCGATAAGACCGGCGGGAAAAGCCACGCACCAGGCGTTAAGAGGATAGCGAAACTCGCGAATCAAAAGGATTTCATCGTTTGGCAAGAGAGGAACGATGCAAACGGCGTCGGGCTTGGGGGGAACCCCCTCGGCATTGGCCGCCAGTTGGGCGGTGTAGGCATTATGCCCCTTACGCGAGACGCTTTCGTAACCACGAATGCTGCCGTCGGGCAGGCGATAGGAGAGCAAATACTTGTTGGCCCAACCGCTGCTTACCTGCTCCACGTCAACCAAGGTGGGAGTTTGCGCCTTGAGTTCGTCACTGAGCTCCAACAGGTTTTTGTCCACGGTTCCTCCTTTAATCAGTCTCGCCACCAAACGCTGAGACTGATTATAGGTGATAAGCTCCAGACAAAGAAAATGGCGGCCGAGGGGGAGAGCCGCCATTTCTATGATGAGCGCTTGTAGGGTAGCGCTCGCAGGTCAGAGAGGAAGGAGGGGAAAGGATTTACTCTCATTCTGCATACCGTGATTATAGATTCTGTGGGGCCGAACAGGGGTTTTAGCCCCTGTTGGTTACCCTCGCGTTGCCCGTTCTTTTCATTGGTCAAAAAGTCGTAACCTGGCGGTTACATCACGGGTCTTGATGAAGGAGACGCGTTTTAATTAGCCCTCGATAGCGATGAGCTTCTTCTCCTCGGGCTTCTCCTCAGGCTTCTCGAAAGGTACGGAGACCTTGAGGACACCGCCTTCGAACTTGGCTGTGATCTCATCCTCGCGGATGTCTTCGCCAACATAGAAGGCACGTTTGCAGGAACCCATGAAACGCTCCTTGCGAATATAGGTGCTGTCGCTTTCCTCTTCGGTCTTCTCTTCGCAGGACTGGGTGGAAGCACTGATGGACAGATAGCCATCCTTGAGCTCTACCTCAACGTTGTCCTTCTCATAGCCGGGAAGGCTTACCGTAAACTCAAGCCCTTCGTCGGTTTTCTCGATGTCGGTAGGCATCGGACGCGGCTGAGTGAAACCCTCGAGGCTGCGGAACGGAGCGGGACCGAAGGCCGGCCACATGCGGCGGCGACGCATAGGTACAATGGTAGTCATGGATTTCTCCCTTTCTGTGGGGGCAAAGCAGCCAGAGAGTCAGGACGTCGCAGGGCTGTAACTTAAATCCCGATGGACTTTAAGCGCCCTCTCATGTGTTAACTCAACTTCACGGGTCAGATCGTGTCGGATGTGCTTGAATCTCTGATGCGTATGCCTGTGGTTTTTGTTCACCGTAGTTATACACCGAATAATTAGCACTCGCAAGCCGAGAGTGCTAATTTCATGAAGCCAACACATTCCCTTGTGGTGGCACTCTTGTAGCCGCATACAGCATGTGCTTTTGAGCTGATGCTACAATAGGCTCGTGAGATGGGATGATAATGTTGGATGCGGCGTTTAAAGGGGGATTGCGATGGACTTTCATAAGGTGCGCTTCAAGGCAGCCTATGGCACCGTCGATCAGCTGCCGCCATCCCAGCTTCCCGAAGTATCGTTCGCGGGGCGTTCCAATGTAGGCAAGTCCTCCTTGCTCAATCGTTTGATGTATCGCAAAAATCTCGCGAAGGTCTCCCAGGTGCCCGGCAAGACGTCCACCATTAATTTCTACGAGGTAGACGGCTGTGATCTCGTAGATTTGCCAGGCTACGGGTTTGCCCAGGTATCGAAGGCGGAGAAGAACCGCTGGGCCGATCTGATCGAAGGCTACTTCAATCAGGATCGCGATTTTGCCCTTGTGGTAGCTCTTATGGATATCCGTCACGATCCCAGCGATTTGGATTTTGGGATGGTGGAGTTCCTTCAGGATGCGGAGATACCTTTTTGCGTGGTGCTTACCAAAGCCGACAAACTCTCCAATCAACAGGTGAATCGGCAACGGGCACATATAAAAAAGTTGCTCGGTCTCTCCGGATCGCAGCGCGTGTCCGCTGGTTTAGACGGCGATGATGCGTCTTGTGGGAGCCGCGACGGGTCGTCTGGGGGTGATGCCGCACAAAGCATTAAGGCGGATGTGCCGGTACTGGCGGTATCCGCCGAAAAAGGGCGCGGCATCGATGAACTCCGGTCGATGATCGCAAGCGCCGTCTCCTAAGAGGGACGTAGCGACTTTTCCGTGTTCTTACCTTGGGGAATTCGATTTCCTCTTACACTAAAGCGCCAGGTGGCTATAATCACAAAGAGAACCTTTGAGTTGAATCCATGAACCGGAGGGAGCAGCCATGGCCTTTTATTTCGATGAGCCTTCTCGTACCTTCAATGAATATCTTCTCGTGCCTGGCTATTCCCCGGAAACCTGCGTTCCGGCTCAGGTGTCCCTTCACACTCCGCTGGTAAAGTATCGCAAGGGCAAAGAGGAATGCCCGATCACACTCAGCATCCCCATGGTTTCGGCCATCATGCAATCGGTTTCCGATGATCGCATGGCCATCGCGCTTGCGACCGAGGGTGGGCTTTCGTTTATCTATGGCTCCCAATCCATCGAAGATGAAGCCGCGATGATCGGTCGTGTCAAAGATTACAAGGCGGGTTTTGTCACCAGTGACGCCAACCTGTCTCCCGACATGGCTCTCGATGACGTCGTCAGGCTTTTGGAGGAGCATGGACATTCCACCATGCCCGTCACCGAAGATGGAAGCGCCCATGGTAAACTGCTGGGCATCGTCACCGGTCGTGACTATCGTCTCTCTCGCATGGACAGAAGCGAGAAGGTGGCAAACTTCATGACACCTCGGGAAAAGATGATCGTGGCTCCTGATGGGACGTCGCTTAAAACCGCCAACGACATCATTTGGGATCATAAGCTCAATAGTCTTCCCATCGTGGATGAAAACGATCACCTGGTCGCGCTGGTGTTCCGCAAGGACTACGACTCCCATAAATCCAACCCCGATGAGCTGCTCGATTCCCATAAACGTTATCGCGTAGGTGCTGGCATCAACACGCGTGATTACGCCGAGCGAGTACCCGCCCTTGTGGATGCTGGTGCCGATGTGCTCTGCATCGACTCCTCCGAGGGCTATTCCGATTGGCAGCGTTTCACGCTTCAGTGGATCCGTGACCACTATGGCGATGAGGTCAAGGTGGGCGCCGGCAATGTGGTAGACGCTGAGGGCTTCCGCTTTTTGGCCGACTGTGGCGCCGACTTCGTAAAGGTGGGCATCGGCGGCGGATCCATCTGCATCACCCGTGAGACCAAAGGCATTGGCCGAGGCCAAGCGACAGCGGTTATCGAGGTGGCGAAGGAGCGGAACCGCTACTTCGAGGAAACCGGAATCTATATTCCCATCTGCTCCGATGGTGGCATCGTCTACGACCATCACATCAGTTTAGCCTTGGCTATGGGGTCCGATTTCGTGATGCTTGGCCGCTACTTCGCCCGTTTCGACGAGAGCCCTTCAAACCGCGTGATGATCAACGGCTCCTATATGAAAGAATACTGGGGTGAGGGCAGCGCTCGCGCTCGTAATTGGCAGCGCTATGACCTGGGTGGAGACAAACGAGGTCTGTCGTTTGAGGAAGGCGTCGACTCCTTCGTGCCCTACGCTGGCTCTCTCAAGGACAACGTGGCGCTTACCCTTTCGAAGGTTCGCTCCACCATGTGCAACTGCGGCGCTTTGACCATCCCCGAGCTCCAAGAGAAGGCAAAACTTACCCTGGTGAGCTCCACCTCCATCGTCGAAGGCGGCGCCCACGACGTCATGCTGCGAGACACCAACACCTTCGCGTCCCGCGCAAGCGTCGATAGGGATCGCTAAATCGATAGATCCAGCTTAGCCAAGAATCTCTCAGTCGTGAGAGACCGCTGTTAGGGGTCGCTGTTAGAGGCCGCTAAGGTCTAGGCGTTGCGGAGAAAAGCCTCGTATCCTTTTCGAGCCTCGTATACGTCGGCTTTACTGGTAACCTCCCAGGGCGAGTGCATGGAAAGCACCGGCACGCCCGAATCGATGACGTCCATGCCGTATTCCGCGGGGATATAGGCTATGGTGCCACCGCCACCAGCGTCTACTTTCCCCAGCTCAGAAGTCTGGAATGAGACCTGGGCGGTATCCATGATGGAGCGGATGCGAGCCATGTATTCGGCTCGGGCATCGTTGGATCCACTCTTTCCGCGGGCTCCGGTGTACTTGTTGAAGACGAGACCCTTGCCTAAAAATGCCG
>CANRPV010000002.1 GCA_947632575.1 uncultured Eggerthellaceae bacterium
CTTGGAAGCGCGCGGCTATACCGCTTGGGATCCGACCAGCTACGCCTTTATCAAAGACGAGGTGCTCTGCATCCCGACCGCGTTCTGCTCCTACACCGGTGAGGCGCTGGACAAAAAGACGCCGTTGCTGCGTTCCATGAAGGTTATCGAGGAGCAGGCCAATCGCGTGCTTGCCCTCTTTGGCGAGGAGAAGCAACGCGTGGTGACCACCGTCGGCGCCGAGCAGGAGTACTTCCTCGTCTCCGAGAAAGATTACGAGAAGCGTCTCGACCTGGTACTGACCGGTCGTACGCTCTTTGGCTATCCCGCCTGCAAGGGCCAAGAACTAGACGAACACTACTTCGGTGCAATCCGTCCGACCGTCAATAACTTCATGAAGGAATTGGACGACGTGCTCTGGTCCCTGGGCATTCCCGCCAAGACCAAGCACAACGAGGTGGCTCCGGCCCAGCATGAGTTGGCGCCGATTTTCGCCAATGCCAATCGTGGCATCGACCAGAACCTCCTCACCATGGAGGAGATGCGTCTCATCGCATCCCACTACGGTCTGGTCTGCCTGCAGCATGAAAAGCCCTTCGATAACATCAATGGCTCGGGCAAGCACAACAACTGGTCCATTTCCGCCGGCTCTAAGAATCTTTTGGATCCGGGCGCCAACCCGATGGAAAACCTTCGCTTCCTCGTGTTCTTGGCTGGCGTTGTCCAAGCGGTCGATGACTATCAGGAGCTTTTGCGCGCATCGGTCGCCTCAGCCGGTAACGATCACCGCCTCGGGGCTAACGAGGCGCCTCCCGCCATCGTCTCCATCTTCCTGGGCGATGAGCTGGGTTCAGTCGTAGATGCCCTGATCAGCAATCAGGACTACAGCTCGAGCGAGCGCGTGTCCATGGACCTCGGCGTCGACATCCTGCCGAGCTTCCTCAAGGACAACACCGACCGCAACCGCACGAGCCCCTTCGCCTTTACCGGCAATAAGTTCGAGTTCCGTATGCCGGGTTCCGCGATGAACCTCTCTGACGCCAACACCATCCTCAACACGGCTATGGCCAAGAGCCTTTGCGATTTCGCCGATGCCATGGAAGGCAAGGAAGGTGAAGAGTTTAGGGAAGCCGCGTTCGAGTATGTGAGAAAGACGCTTCGCGATCACCAGCGTATCATCTTCAACGGCGACGGCTATTCGAAAGAGTGGCCCATCGAGGCTGAGAGGCGCGGCTTGGCGAACAACCGCACCACCGCTGACGCCTTGCCTTGCTATCTCGACCAGAAGAACATCGATCTCTTCGGCCGCTTCGGCGTGCTCTCCGAGACGGAGGTTCGCAGCCGCTATGAGGTGGAGCTCGAAAAGTACAATAAGATCATGAACATCGAGATCCGGACGATGAAGCGTCTGACCCGACGTGATTATCTGCCCGCCATCAATAAGTATGCCGCCGAGGTGGCGCGTCATATCACCGAGATCAAGGCCGCGATGCCCGATGCGGATACGACTCCTCAGGAGAACCGCCTCAAGGAGCTCACCGACGGTGTCGTCGAGATCAATAAGCAGCTCGAAAAGCTCCACAAGCTCCATTATGCGTCCCTCGAGATCGAGGATCAGCAGAAGCGCGCCGACATGAACGCCCATGAGATCATTCCGGTTATGGGCGATCTGCGCAAGGCCGTCGACTCCATGGAGATCATCGTCGAGCGTTACTGCTGGCCGGTGCCCACCTACAACGAGATCCTGTTCTACAGCTAGGATTTCGCCGAGGGAAACGGCTTTTGAGAAGAATCGCGATTTTAAAGAAGCTAAAGCCATAGAGGCTTTCGCCCTGCACAGGAAGACTCTCGGTTTACCGGGGGTCTTCCTCGTTCAGCGTGAGGACAATTCGGAAAATTCCTAAGATTTTGCCGCAAGCCTTTGTTTAGCATTACAATACCAGGCTATGCGTGTTCTTTTATCGCATTCGTGACGATAGCTCATCGATGTGACGATTATCAACCGTGTGAGAAGGGGAGAAAATGGCTGATATCACCGAAGTCGATTATATCTGGAAAAATGGAGAACTCATTCCTTGGGCAGAGGCTACCACTCATGTTCTGTCCCATTCGCTCCATTATGGATCAGGCGTTTTCGAGGGAATTCGCTGCTACCAGGATCCTGATTCGGGGAAAAGCTACGTATTTCGCCTGAGGGATCATATGGAGCGCTTGGAGCGCAGCTGCAAGATCGCGATGATCGATCTTCCCTACACGGTAGACGAGCTTTGCGACGCAACGGTGGAATTGCTTCGCAAGAACGGGCTCAAGAAGGCCTATATCCGTCCGCTTGTCTATCGCGGCTACGGTGTCATGGGCGTCGATCCGACGGGTGCCCCCATCGATGTCATCATCGCGGCTTGGCCGTGGGATGCTTATCTCGGTCCCGAGGCGCTGGCCAACGGCGTTTCCGTGGGCGTCTCCTCTTGGCGTCAGCGTTCCAACAACGCCATTCCGCCTGCTGTGAAGGCCACCGCATCCTATATGAACTCGATCTTGGCCAAGTTGGAGGCTAAGGCTCACGGCTATGCCGAAGCCATTATGCTTAACGAGGCAGGCCTTGTGTGCGAGGGCACGGGCGAGAACATCTTCGTGGTACGCAACGGAGTGCTCTCCACGCCTCCGCTGTCCGATGGCCTTTTGGAAGGCCTTACCCGCGACACCGTCATGTGCCTCGCCGATGATCTCGATATCGACACCATCGAGGAGAGCCTGACTCGTTCGGATCTCTATATCGCCGACGAGGTCTTTATGACGGGCTCTGCGGCTGAGCTGACTCCTATCGGATCGGTTGACGATCGCGTCATTGGCAAGCCCGGAGAGATAACTCGCGCTCTGCAGGATCGTTTCTTCGAGGTCGCCTATGGTCACATCGACGACTACGCCGATTGGCTGACAGAGGTCTAGTCGCGTTCCGTCATGACGGACGGTTTTAAGGATAATTCACGTCGTTCCCGGCGCTCTACGCGCCGGGAACCCGTTAAAACAGCCTCTTCACCTGTGCACGGCTCTCCCGGGCATAGTTCTCCTGCTCATGGACCCTCCGGGCATGGATCTTCTGGCCACGGCTCTCCTGGTCATGGATCTTCTGGCCACGGCTCTCCCGGGCGCGGTCGCAGTTCTTCCTATCGCAGGCACGCGGAGCAGCTTAAGCGTCCAAATCCCATTGTGCGTTTGGTTAACGCCTGGTTTGATCGGGTCATGGGCGCTCTCGGCGATGGCGGTCTTTCCGACCAGGATGCTCAATACGCCTCCCATCGCACGACCCGCGACTTCATTTGGAACACCGTCGGTGTCGGAGCTTGGGGCATCGTTTTTCCCATTCTCACCATGATCGCCACCCAGTTGGTGGGCGTGGAGCAAGCGGGTATGTTCTCGATGGCTTTTGTCACGGGCACCCTTCTGATGATTCTCGCCAATTTCGGGGTACGCACCTACCAGGTCTCGGATCTCGAGGAACATTTCTCTTTCAAAGATTACCAGGTAAATCGTTGGATAACCTGCGTGCTTATGGTGGTCATCGGGGCGATGTACTGCCAGATACGTGGCTATGAGACGGAGATGTTTTATATCAGCATCGGAGTGTTTCTCTACCGTATGGTCGATGGACTGGCCGATGTGTACGAAGGCCGACTTCAGCAGGTGGATAAGCTTTATCTCGCGGGCATCTCTCAAGCGGTTCGTTCCATCGCCGCCCTTGTCATATTCGCGATTTTCCTGCTCATCACTCGCAGTGTCATTGTGGCGAGCTTCGCGATGGCCATAGCGGCGGCACTCAGTTTCGTCGTCTTAACCTATCCGCTTACGCTTTTGGAGACTCCCAAGTCACCTCCGGTACGCTGGGCAAGCGTCTGGGAACTTTTCAAATCGACGGCTCCGCTGTTTTTCGCTCTCTTCCTCTATGCCCTTATCGACAACATGCCCAAGTTCATCATGGAAGGTGCGCTGTCCTACGACAATCAGCTCTACTTCAACGCGCTCTATTTCCCCGCTCAGGGAATTTTGATCACAGCTCAGTTGATCTATAAGCCCCTCCTTGTGCGCCTCGCGGGCGTCTGGCAGGACCAGTCAAAACATCGTCAGTTTGACATCATCATGATCGGCATGCTGGCCATCATTCTTGGTATCACCCTTCTCAACGTCCTCCTGATGGCCTGGATCGGCATTCCTATCATGAGCTTCCTCTATGGCATCGATTTCGAGCAATTCCGGTCCATGCTCAACATCATGCTTGCGGCAGGCGGCGTCACGGCGGCAATCGATTTCCTCTATCAGGTGATCACCATTATGCGCAGGCAGAAAGACGTCATGGCTCTATACTTCGTGACCTTCGGTTTTTCCCTGTTCGTACCTATCATGTTGGTAACGTTTGCGGGATTGTCCGGCGCGATTATGAGCTATCTGATAGTAATGACTTTGTTATTGGTGCTGCTCGTGTGGGAGTACTTCCGGATTCGGCATAGTCTTGCCGCGAAACGGGTCTCGCTGGAGGATATAGAGGAGGATCTATGAGTAACGAAAATTATTATCCCGTCTACAGCGAGGGGTGCTTGAGCGCCGCATGGCGAGACCTGACCGCAAATGGTCCTTGGGTTGGCAAATGTTTTTTCCTCGGTCTCGTACAATGCGTCCCTATCCTCAACTTTGTCGTGTCCGGTTATGCCTACAACTGGTCTCGTGAGGTGCCTTTCGGGGCTAAGAGCGGTCTGCCTCAGTCGGTGGTGACGGGCCGCAACTTCGAGATCGGCTTTTACCTCTTCGTGATCAATATTGTTTTCGGGCTTGTGGGCTCATTGATCGCTACGGTGTTTGCCCTTGTTCCGCTTATCGGGTGGATCGCGGCGTTTCTTGTCGAGTTTGTCGTGCTTATGTTCGTCGGCCTCGCCTCGATGCGCACCGCGCTGCTCGGGCAATTGGGAGAGGGCTTTTCTCTGTCAAAGCTTTGGACGGTATTTCAAAGGAACTGGTCAAACCTGCTCATCGTTGTGCTTGTTCCGAGTCTGGTGGTGGGCTTTATCGGAACCGTCTTCGCGATGTTGTTCAGCATCATCGGCTTCGGTGGTTTAGCGGCATCGGGTGCTTTGCTTTCGAGCGCTAATGCGATCGAAGCCGTCTCCTATATGGTAGTCGGCACCGCTGGTATCTTCGTGGTGCTGTTTTGCATCGTGATCTATTGGGTGATGTGCTCCCTGTCGGTGGTATCCGTGCTGCTTGTGGCCCGTGGTCTGGGGCATTGGGTGGCGCGTTACGCGTCAGAGTGGGCTGAAGAAGCCGCTAGTCGTGGCGTTGTTCCCCCTCAATACTAAAGCGATTCTCTCATTATCCGGCCAGTAACTATCCAACCTGCACTGCCTTTACCTACCTTTGGCGCTTTCAGTCCCAACGACCGCCAGGCTAGTAGCTATCCGACCTGCACTGCCTTTACCTGCACGCCAACGGGGAGGTTGTTGCCGGCGGCCTCTGGTCCGAGAACGCCCGTGATGATGACATGGGCCCCGATGATGTCGTTCGCTGATATATCGTCGGGCAAGGTAAACGCGATGCTATTGATGTCCCAGGTATTGCCATCCACAATTAGCCGCAGGTCATCGTCAAAGCGGAGGATGAGATTACCGGCCTGTCCCGAAACAAGCCCACTCAGCTCCACTAAATCACCTACCTTGCAGGTGAGCGTGTAATTCGGTGTACGCTCATTGATGTGTATATCACTTACGCTGGAAATGGTGGGCACCCAACCGCGGTTCTCTTCCCAGTTTACCAGCAGCGTCACGGTGCAGGTGAGGAGCCTTCGGCCATCTTCCTTGGAATAATTGGCCGTTATGGTACCTCCCTCGGCGTTTAAGCTGGAGGAGATGCTTGGCGTGATGCCATTGAAGGTGCTCACCACCGAACCATAGCTAGTTGAAAGCAGTTCATTGAGGCTTTCGCAGATAGCGGTGGCATTTGGTCCTTGAAGTGGGGTGACCTTCATATCGCCAGTTTGAATGGGTCCGGGAAGCCAGGTCTCTTGGCCGCTGTCGTAGGTGAAATCGATGCTTACGGGGATCGACGCGGTGAGATCGCCGTTGCGGAAAGTGGCGGTGGCTGTCGCGGTCTTCGTCTCGGACTGTGCCGCTTGAGCCTCGTCCTCGGCGATCGCGACGTCGGAAAACGTGGGCCCTATGAGATTGGTAGCGTTGACATAGCTGTAGGAGGAAAGCTCCGGACGCTCGATGCCGGTTGAATTGAGTACCGATTCCACCCGGTTTGTAGTCAAGGCTACTCGCTGGGTGGGAGCGCCGAAGCTGGAATGAGTGACTAATGGCACGACCAAAAATACGCCAATGGCAACGAGAGTGCCAAGAAGCACTCCTGCGATAAGGGCTACCGCAATGCCATGACGGCGATGATGAATTTTTTGGGAACGGGCGGGCGATATAGATCCATAGCCCTCAGTCTGCACTGATTTGACAGGCTTTTTTCTTGGGCCCTGTACCGGGTTGACGGTGCGACCGCGTTTCAGATCCATGGCTGTCCCTTCTGCCGGCTGCGTTTGAAGTGTTGCAGACTGGGAGTACTGACGGATACTCTGCCCATTGTACTTGGGTTATGGACATTACGCCAGTGAAAGTAGGAACTTCGCGCTACAATAGGCGCGTATTGGCATTGATGGTCGTGCGGGCACGCACGAGGCTTAGGCCTTGGGGAAATGCCGGTGTGAATCCGGCGCAATACCAGTTACCGTAAACGCTGAGAGGCAGTGTAGGGCCAGTGGCCATCCGGGCACGGATGCTGTTTCGGAGAAGCAAAGTCGGAATACCCGTCCATCGTATCGAGCCCTGGAAAGTGAGGCCCTTATGGCAAATCTTCATTCGTACCCTTCCTCCTCTTCGCTTAATCGCTGGTTATCGCGGCTTCTGGCTGTGATGCTTTTGGTTGCAAGCTTTGGACTCGCCGCCGGTTGTAGTCCCGAGCAGGGTGGAACTCCTGAGACCGTTGAACAGTCTGCGGAGACTCAAAGCGCCGTCGATGCTGAAGAGGCACACTCCATTCAGGTATTCGTGGCGGTAAGCTCCGGCGAGAACACCCCGGCAATCGATGTTCAGAAGGAAGTCTCACTTGAGGAGAACGCCAACGCCTATGACGCTCTCTTGGCGACGGATCTTCAGATCGATGCACAAGAAAGTTCCTATGGGATCTATGTGACCGCCATCGAGGGACTTGCCGCTGAAGGCTCGTCAGGCTGGACTTACACGGTAAACGGCGAGACGCCCTCTGTGGGAGCTGATAGCTATAGCCTCAAGGACGGGGATAACGTTCTTTGGTCCTATACCACCTATGAGGGCTAAGCCGATTTCGGAATCGGCGATCCTCCAACCTTTTTGGTGCTTGCGCTCTAAGGCCGCTCACGTGCTCTTACGTGGACTCTATCCTCACGTTGCCGGATTGACTTTCCTTGGGTCACGCTCTCAAGCGGTCGATCTGGCCTTCCTTGAGTCATGTCCTCAAGTTGCCGGATTGGGCGTCTTTGGATCATGAGGTATTCCCGTGCTATAAGGCGAAGCTGCGAGCGTCTCCATCCGCTGGTGATACTGATATACGGGTGTTTGGCGCTCGCGGTCGTTTTGGCGGTTTCAAGCCCGCTTGTTTTGGGTCTGTGCCTTATTGGCGCCCTGATCGTGAGTACAGCGCTCAAGGGCTTTCGGGTTACCTTGAGTCGCTTGGGTGCCTTTCTCGCATTTGCCTTGGCCATCGCGCTGATTAATGGTCTTTTCTCGTCGAGCGGAGCGACCCTCCTTTGGCGTTTTGGGCTCTTCTCAGTATCTGTGGAGGGGATCGCCTATGGTTGCTTTGCGGGATTGGTCCTTGTCGCGGTGGCTCTTTGGGGGATGGCGCTCGGGGATCTTTTAGATGGTAACCAGATATTTCTGCTCATGGGTTCGCGCTTTCCTCGCATAAGCCTCATGATCGCCCTATCCCTTCGCCTTTTGCCACTTATGGTGCGCAGGGGAAAACTGATCGGAGAATCGCTTGGCGCCTGCAGTGCCGCCAATCGATCTGCCCAAACGAAAGTTCAAGGACCGTTCCGACAAATCTCTACGCTTATGGCCTGGTCAATGGAAAACACTCTCATTGCGGGAGAGACGATGCGCGCTCGATCTTGGGGGCGCATCGAGCGAGGGGGACGCCGCACGAATTACCGTAGCCGCCGTCTCAGCTCTTTTGACTGGATGGCTTTAGGGATCCTGGGCCTGCTTACGGCTTGGTTCATCATTTCTCTTGCGAGCGGTGGCTCCCGGGCGCTCGCGTTTGGTTTTTATCCTCACATGAGCAGCCTTGAGTTTTCATGGAGTCTTGTTCCTCTCGCACTCTTTTATCTCTTACCTGGCCTTTTGTTCGGATGGGAGCTTTGCCATTGTCCGCGCTAGCCTATGAACACTTTTGCTTTCGCTATCCGGAGTCACCTTCTTGGGTGCTCGATTCGGTGAGCTTTTCGGTACCGGAGGGTTCATTTTGCCTTTTGACTGGTGCGACAGGCTCCGGAAAGACGACGCTTTTGCGGTCTGCTTGTCCGCAGCTGGCTCCTCATGGCTCACGGGAGGGAAAGATCCGACTCTTTAACGATCAGGTGGGCTTAGAGGCGTCGATGGCCTTGGGGACTTCAGTGGGTTTAGAGTCATCGATGGCCTTGGGGACTTCAGTGGGCTTTGTGGGGCAGGAGATAGAAGGTCAGATTCTGTCAGATGATGTTCAAGCGGAAATGGCATTTGGGATGGAGAATGAGGGTCTTCCTCGGGAGATCATGGTTCGTCGTATTGCCGAGCTCTCGCAGTTTTTCGCTATGGAGTCTTGGCTTCATGTCCCTACCGCTGAGCTATCAGGAGGGCAGAAGGCGCTTCTCAACCTTGTTTCGGTTCTGGCCATGGCGCCTCGGCTCCTGCTTCTCGATGAGCCTACTGCGGAGCTAGATCCCGTCGCGCGTACCAATTTCGTTCATGGACTGTTTCGGGTGAAGAACGATTTTGGTATAACCATCGTCGTAGCCACACACGAGCCGGAGGTATTCGCCGACTACGCTGATCTTCTCTTTGAGCTGAGGGACCATTCAGTCCAAAGTCGCTCGCTGGAAGAGTTGAGACGGCACGCCCATAAGCCACTTATCCTGGAGACGTTTGAACAAGAGTCACCAAACCGAAGCTTGTTTGACGAAGAAGTGCATGGCAAAAAGCGGCGCTCTGATGATGCTGTCCCATTGAGCTCGGCACTTTCGCTCAAAGACGTCTTTTTCGCTTATCCCGATGGGGAAGATGATGTGCTTAAAGGGCTTTCTCTTAACGTCGCTTGTGGGAAGATCCATGCCATTGTGGGAGGTAACGGAGGCGGGAAGACGACGCTTCTGCGGCTTATGGCTAAAATCGCCAAGCCCGGGCGTGGAAAGGTCGTCAATAACCTGACTGATAACCAGTGTTATCTTCCGCAAGATCCCGAGGCGCTCTTTGTCTGCGATTCGGTGGAAGAGGAGCTTTTCGAATGGAGCGTCAAACCGCTGTCGGACATTTTGAGGGCGGCATCCCGCGAAGAGTCTTCGTTTCTTGAACCGTGGCTTGATGGGAACCTGCGGAAACGGCACCCCTTTGACCTCAGCAAAGGCGAGCGGCAAAAACTTGCGCTTGCCAAGCTTCTTACCGCCTCTCCTCAGCTGCTCTTTATGGATGAGCCGACGAAAAGTCTTGATAGCGTCGGGAAGGCCTTGGTGGGCAGACTGATGCGATCTCTTGCCGATCGAGGCATGACAATCGTGATGGCAAGTCATGATTTGTCGTTTGTGGCCTGCGTGGCCGATCGGATTAGCCTCCTTTTCGACGGACAAATCGCCGTGACGCAGGCGCCTGAGGAGTTTTGTCGTGAGGCTCTCTTCTACCGACCTTATGAAGACGGTTTTACCAAGATTTGGAGCGAAGCTCATGAAGATGGCTTCAAAAAGATCTGAAGCGAATAGGCGGTTCGTATAAAGATTGGGAATACGTACGTGCTAGCTTCGTGGTGTTGGGGTGCCTAGATGCCGTTTCGACTAAAATATGAATGGCTTTGGGAGCTGCTGATTCTCATCAGCGTGCCCGTCGCATTATGGGCATGCGCGGTCTATCACCTGGCTTCTTCTGCGCTCATCACGCTTTTAGTCTGTATAGCCGCTTTGATCATCTTCTTCTTGGGCTACGAGGCTTCTCGACCCGCTTTAGGACAAATGCTTCCTACGGTGGTCCTAGGCACCCTCGCCGCGCTTGGCAGGCTGCTCTTTGCGGCATTTCCCAGCTTTAAACCAGTGAGCGCGATCTGTCTGATTGCGGGAGCGTTATTTGGACGCCGTAGCGGTTTTATGGTGGGTGCCCTCGGCGCACTTATCTCCAATTTCTTTCTCGGACAGGGCCCTTGGACACCATGGCAGATGTATGCATGGGGGCTCATTGGCTATCTTGCCGGTCTGCTCGCTCAGAAAGATCTCTTTCGTCACCAGTGGGTGCTCTATGGTTACGGTTTCGCGAGTGCGTTTCTGTTCGGTTTCCTTTTAGACTGCTGGACACTGGTAGCCTTCGTGCAGCCGATAACGCTGGCTGCTGTGATCACGGTCTTCGGTGGAAGCTTTCTCTTCAACCTCACGCATGGAGTGGCAACCGTTGTCTTTTTGCTCATTCTTTATGGGCCTTGGAGAAAAAAGCTCCAGCGGATAATCAAGAAATACCAGCTTATTGAGACGTCATAGGTTTTAACGTCAAGAGTGGTTAATCCGCCGATGCGTTTGATGTTCAGTCAGTTTTTGCACTTACTAAAGATGACCTGTTTACCGTCCCAATTCAAATCACGAACCTATTCTAAATGGGGGACACTTCCTTTGATTTTGGGAGCTATCTTCCTCTGCTATGCATTTATGCCCATGAAAGCCACTTATCGGTGATTTTGCCCGCTGTCAAGCAATAAAAAGAGCTTCAAGAAAGACATATCACCTTGTCAGAGCACGTTTTTAATAAGATTTTTGAGGACGTTTTGAGACGGTGCTAATGTAAACGTTTCCGAGTAGTTTTCTTTTATGCTGCATAATTCCAGGTCAAAGTTTGACCAACAATCAGAATTCTACTGATCCAAAACGTTCATTTCGTAGAAAGCACGGCAGTCTCGACATTACCACTATGCCCACACATCACGTTTCGTGTCGTGACACCTACACCTAGGGCGTATCCCTAGAGCACGATTTGTGTTCACAAAAAACGGAACGAAGATTGTAGCCTCCGCTCCGTTTTTGGGCTTGCGATCTCACACGGTGGAGTTGGCTTTTAGAACGGGAAGCCGCGGATATTATAACCACCGTAGGATAATGGGTCTGGTACCGCCGAATACCACATAAAGTCTGGTGACCCAGATTTGATCCAGAAGTTCCTCGCCGCCATCTGCGCATCGCCTACGCCCCTTGAGCGCAGATAATCATCCATCGACATACCGTTGCCCTCGGCTGCATAGTCACGCTGGATATCATTTTCCATGGTGATGTCCCAGTCGATGCCCAAGTAGAACCCTCCGCCATTCACGTGAGCGAGTTCGTCATCGGAGAGCTTCTGCGGCTCGTTGATGTTCTTCTTGCTCTCGGACACTTATAGTTCCTTTCGATTAGTTGTTTTCCTGTCCTTCAGTATCCATTATCCCTAAGAATTCTTGTTGCAAGATGAAGACTCTTACGTGGACGTCTTTTTGCTGCGTTCGTTACAACTTACGTAGCATTCATGTTTGATTACCGGTCAGAATTTCGCTGCTCCAAAAAATGTTTCTCCGACCACCCATATTGTCTCTCGTAGAAACAGCCGGGATTGGGACGAGCGTGTGAAAGCGGTTTCATTGGGCAATTTGCCTACGTTCGTATCGAGTTCCAGTGCGTTCATGACAGAGTTGCACATGGATTTGATAGTAAGGACTTTAACTTAGAGCAGAGCAGCGAGGATTAGAGCTCTTGACGATTCATGCATGTGCCCTGAGCGTTTTAGAACAGTGTCATTTGCCTAAGCTCTAAAACTAATGATATCGATTATTTATAAATTATGATAGGAGGCACGAAAATGACCTTCCTTTGTGAGTTTGAAGTGTTCAGGGATGAAGATGGTTTTACCTTGCTTTATAGAGCTGAAAAACAGCCTAATCCGCACTCGTTGCGTCCCTGTTGCGTCCTAGCATTGGGAACGCACCTTAAAACCGAACAGGCTACCGACCAAAACGCAACCTGAATAGCTCTTTTATATGGTGGTCGGAGAGGGATTTGAACCCCCGACCTTGTGCTTGTAAGGCACCTGCGCTCCCGCTGCGCCATCCGACCACTTCAGCATGAAAAACGTACGAGAAGAGAAACGTACGTGACACGGCATTTTCCCACAGTTTTTAGGGTTTATCAACCAAAAGCCTTGTGATGTTGGCGACAGCGGGCTATTAGAATTGAATTAACGAATAGGTGAAATCAAATATGCAATCAAATTTGATTTCAACTTGCCGGTCTAACACTTGCAGGAAATGATGAATAGTGTCCAAGCTTGAAGCCGATAGTAAAAAACACGCAGAAACGATTATGAACGCGGGAGATAAGAATGCACTAGACGTGCCGGACAACATCAAAATTCGAGGCGGTCGCGTGCATAACCTGAAGAACATCGACGTTGACATACCGCTTCACAAAATTGTGGGAATTGCAGGAGTTTCCGGCTCCGGGAAATCCTCGCTAGCGCTGGGTATTCTGTACGCGGAGGGTTCTCGTCGATATCTGGAGTCCCTTTCCACTTATACGCGGCGAAGAATGACTCAGGCAGAAAAGGCCCAGGTAGATGAGGTGCTCTATGTTCCGGCCGCTCTTGCGCTTCGCCAAAGACCCGGTGTCCCCGGCATTCGCAGCACCTTCGGCACGGGGACGGAACTGCTGAACAGTCTGCGTCTGATGTATTCGAGACTCGCCAGCCACCGCTGTCCGAATGGCCATTACGTCGAGCCATCTCTCAATGTGGCAGCCGGCCTTCCTTTGCAATGCTCTGTCTGTGGAGAGAGCTTCTTCGCGCCAGGAGCGGAAGAACTGGCCTTTAACAGCCAAGGTGCTTGCAAAAAATGTGATGGTACGGGCATCGTCCGCATCGTGGACGAATCGACGTTGGTGCCGGATGAATCCCTTTCCATCGACGAAGGCGCGGTCGCACCGTGGCAGACGCTGATGTGGTCTTTGATGAAGGATATCGCTCGCGAAATGGGCGTGCGTACCGATGTGCCGTTCCGCGATTTGACCGAAAAAGAGCGGGATATCGTGTTTCATGGACCTGCCGTCAAGAAAAACATCATCTATCAGAACAAAACCAGCGGTGCCGCCGGCGATATGGATTTCACCTACTTCAACGCCACCTATACCGTGGAAAACGCCCTTTCCAAAGTGAAGGACGAAAAGGGTATGAAGCGAGTGGAGAAATTCCTGCGGCAGGATGTTTGTCCTGATTGCGGTGGAACACGGCTCAGCGACGCGGCACGTGCTCCGCGGCTTCGGGGCATTTCACTGGCGCGGGCTTGCACCATGACGCTCTCCGATCTTATGGAGTGGGTTGCTGGTGTTCCGGACTCTCTTCCTGAAGCGATGCGTCCCATGGCACAAAGCATCTGCGAGTCGTTTCAAAGCGCCGCCAAGCGTCTGATTGACCTGGGGCTTTCCTATCTTACTTTGGATCGCGCCGCCTCTACGCTCTCTACGGGTGAGCGACAACGTATGCAACTAGCTCGTGCGGTGCGCAACCGTACCACTGGCGTTCTCTATGTTCTTGACGAACCTTCCATCGGTCTGCATCCGTCAAATCTCGAGGGACTCACCGGTGTGATGCATGATCTGGTGGCCGATGGCAACTCGGTCGTGCTCGTGGATCACGATACTCACGTGCTTTCTGAGGCGGAGTGGCTCATTGAGCTGGGGCCGAAGGCTGGTGCAGATGGAGGCAGGATAATCGCGCAAGGGCCAATTGCTCAGGTGGAGAACGATCCGATCTCGCGTATTGGTGATTTCCTGACAGGAAGAGCGACTATCCACAGCGGAAGACATATCCCTACTGAGCAGATGTTTTCCCTCGGAACCATTCATCTGTCCACTTCGGAAATCCACACGGTAAAGCCACTGGAGGTGGACTTTCCGAAAGGGAGGCTGATCGCGGTGACCGGCGTATCCGGTTCCGGAAAGACGACCATGGTCTTGGAGAGCCTTATCCCGGCCCTAGAAGCCACTATTCGAGGTAGTCAACTTCCAGACCACGTAAAAGCCATCTCCGCCGACGGGATAGTACAGGTCAAGCTGATCGATGCCACGCCTATCGGTATTAACGTGCGATCCACGGTCGCCACTTATGCGGACATTCATGATGAACTGCGCAAAGTTTACGCAAAAACGGCAGATGCGAAGCAGCGAGGCTATAAAGCCGGCGATTTTTCCTACAACACCGGGAAGCTGAGGTGTCCCACCTGCGATGGCACGGGCACCATCAATCTCGATGTTCAGTTTTTGCCTGACGTGGAGATTCCCTGTCCTGATTGCGGAGGTTCCCGCTACGCGAAAGAGGCCAGTTTGATCTGGCGTGTGCCAAAAGAGGTAGGTAAGGCGACCACCCTTCCGGAACTCATGGATATGAGCATCGACGAGGCCCTCGTGGCGTGCGCTGATCTTTCGATCGTGGCGCGGCGACTCAGCGTCTTAAAGGAGCTCGGCCTTGGATATCTGTCGTTGGGAGAGGAGACACCGAGTCTTTCCGGTGGAGAGGCTCAGCGACTGAAGCTTGCCAGCGAGATGGGGCGTGGGCAAGCCGATACGGTATTCGTATTCGATGAGCCCACCATCGGTCTTCACCCGTTAGATGTGGAGTCGCTTCTTCATGTATTCGAGCGCCTGATCGAACATGGGGCAACGGTTATCGTTATCGAACATGATTTGGACGTGATTAAAAACGCCGATTATGTGATCGATATGGGTCCGGATGGCGGTATCCAAGGTGGACGAATCGTCGCGGCGGGCACGCCGGAGGAGATTTGCAAATCCAAGCAAAGCAAAACAGGGGCCTATCTTGCGCGCTCTATTGCAAAAGAGCAAAGATAAACTGAGCGGCGAGCCTAGGTAAACTAACAAATCAAGATACCATAGCGAACCCAGATTTAGTGGGATCGCGCTGAGGTTTGCGCTCACGTCAAGCGTCTGATCCTAGACTCTTCTTCTGATGTTCTTTGATGAAATCACGGAATAATCCGGCAAGAATTTCGGTGTCTTTTGCAGTCTTTAAGTTGAGAGCAGACTGAACTAAGAAGCACGAATTTGCCTAGGTTCAAGTCCATTATTCGTCGTCAGACGAAGGACGGAGAGCCGATGGGGCAAAAGAAATCAGTCATACTCGGGCTTCTGTGCGCGGTGCTTTGCGCGCTCTTTGTAACACTTTTTCTGGCTGATGTTGGGGCTCAGCAGGACAGTCTCAGGGCTGAAGCGCTTGAGCGCTACGGCGGAGACCAGATTGAGGTTTATGTGGCAAAGCGTGATATAGCCGCCGGCGAAGCACTGAATCTTTCATCCATTGAGCGACGTCTTTGGGTAGCGGATTTACTGCCTGCTCACCCAGTAACCACTCTTGAGGAAGTGGAAGGCCACACTATCCAATCGAGCATCCTTAAAGGTGAGGTGATTTCTGGTGATCGCTTGGGCTCTCCCGATTCCGTTCTTGACGTCCCATCGGGGATGAGCGCTGTCAGTGTTCCCGCTCGGGATGTGCAAGCTCTTGGTGGAGCTCTAAAAAGCGGTATGAAGGCCGATGTTTACGCTACAGGAGCTAGCGGAACAACACTTTTGGTTCAAGGAGCACAGGTGTTAGCTACGAGCAACGAAAAAGAAGAACTCTGGGGGACAGACAGTGTTTCTTGGATCACCCTCGCGGTTAAACCCGAACGAGTGCAAGAACTGGTGACCGCGGCCCATAATCTTGAGCTCTATTTTACTCTTCCGGTTGCCAAAGCAACTCCGACGGAAGCAGAGGTCAAATCATGAAAAAAGTGGTGCTTTGCGCGGATCAAGAATGCCTCTCTAACCCTGCACTTCTTGGTCTTGAGGGCGAAAAGCTTGATAGTTATCCTTGGCTCGTACTTTTCTCGGATGGGGTCAAAGCTCGTTTCGAACTTGCCAGATCAAATGAAGATATTGATGAGGTTTGGGTCGTTTCTAGCGATAATCTTGATGCTCTCAATCTTGCCGCCGGCATCAAAAAAGACAATCCACAGCAAAAGATCTACCTTGTTACTGATAACACGTCCGGTTCTTTACTCAGTCGCGCTAAGTCGGCTGGTATCACGGCTGCGCTCTCTCAGGTGGCATTTGTTAAGCGCTTTGGGCTAGCGAAAAGTCGTACCGCTACATCGCCAGGTGAAAATTCATCTACAGACAGCAAGGCTAAAGCCCAGGCATTCGTTTTGGTAGTCGCTAGCGGTAGTGGTGGCGCAGGCAAATCAACGATAACTGCGATGAGCGCTCTTCTTGCTGTCAGTCGAGGTCTTAAGACTCTCGTAATTGATGCAGATCTACAGTTTGGTGATCTGGCAGGATTATTAGGACGGTCAAAACCCTTGACAGCAGAAGCGGCGATAGTCACCGATAAAGAGGGCGAAAATCCTGATCTTTTTTATGAGCAGCCAAGTCTGATCGTTCCAGGAACGAAACTTTTAGACCAAGAATTCTTCTCCCAAAGACTCTCAAGCCTGATAAAGAAATATCAATCACAGTTCGACCTGATCATAGTAAACACGGCTTCAGGTTGGAATGAGAGCCATGCGACTCTTATCGAGCTCTGTTCTAAAACTCTTCTTCTGATCGATCAGCGCGCCTCTTCAATTCATGCGACTGTCCGGGTATTAGAAATATGTGAGCAGTGCGGCATCCCATGCTCATCATTTCTTTTCGTACTTAATCACTGCAGTAAAGCGGCTCCTCTTAGCTCTATCGATGTCTCCTGCGCCCTTAAGGGCGCTCATGTCATAGAACTTCGCGAAGGAGGCTTTCAAGTTGAGGAGTGTATGGGATGCGGACGTGCGTCTGAGCTAATTAAAACCGCCCCGGACTTCTGTTTAAGCATTGGTTCAATGCTTGATGAGCTGCTTCCGCCGTCTTTGGCTGAGAATACTCAATTACCGAAAATGCATCGGTCTTTCCGAAGGTGGTTCCAAGGGTCTAAGACTGAAAAACCCTCGAAGGGCTCATCAAAACTTCTGACTCATGTTTTTGAAGACAAACAGCCCAGAACTGTCGGTGGTGATGCCCGATGAGCCTGGCCCTGAGAGCTCAACAAGCCGAGTCGAAAGCAAGTTCGTTTGATGAGCCTCTTTCCCCGATGACGCTTAGCGATTTACGGCGTCTCGTTAAAAAACAGATTGCTTTTGAGGATTTAGCGGTTATCGCACGAGAAAATCCCTTACGTGCGCGTAATGAGCTGCGTGCTGCCTGCCGCCAAGTACTGAGTTTCGTGGATAACCGTCAATTCCAATCAGGCGATAAAGAGCGCTTAACTGAGGCGTTAATCGACATCGTTTTTGGCTGGGGTCCCCTAGACACATTGCTGAAAGACGAAAGCATTACCGAAATCATGGTCAATGGGACCCAAAGTATTTTTTACGAGAGCCATGGTTGTCTTTACAAGAGTGACCTTTCCTTTGAGAGCGATGATCAGATTCGACTTTTGATAGATCGTATTATCGGGCCACTCGGCCGAAGGATCGACGAGTCATCACCAATGGTCAATGCGCGCCTACCTGAAGGACATAGAGTTAACGCTATCATTCCTCCACTCGCCCTTGATGGTCCCATCCTGACTATTCGTCTCTTCCCTCATCAGAGATTAAGTCTCCAGGATCTTTATGAGAAGGGAACGTGCGATCGAGAGGTGGCTCAGTTTCTTTTCTGGGCAGTGAACACTCGGAAGAATCTCGCTGTTTCGGGAGCAACGGGTAGCGGGAAAACTACGCTGCTTAACGCGTTATCCGATGGTATTCCTAGAGACGAGCGTTTGATAACCATCGAAGATGCTGCAGAACTTCGCTTAAGGGATCATCCCCACGTGGTCCGTTTAGAGGCACGGCCTCCAAACGCCGAGGGCAAAGGCGAAGTAACCATTCGAGAGCTTGTCATCAATGCTCTCCGTATGAGACCCGATCGAATCATTGTGGGCGAGTGCCGTGGAGCTGAGGCGTTCGACATGCTTCAGGCTATGACCACCGGTCATGCGGGATCTCTGACAACTCTTCACGCGGATGCTCCTGAAGAGGCAATCGGGCGTTTGGTGTCAATGGTGCGCTATGCCGTCGATTTGCCCCTTGATGCTATTGAGGCCCAAATTGCGAGTGCTTTCGACTACATCGTTCAAATAGAACGAAGTAAACAAGGTGATCGATTTATCTCAAGAATTGCTGAGCTGCGCTTTGATCAGGAAAAACGTCGATGTTTAACGGAGATGATCTATAGCAAAGGTCAAGACTGCGAAGCGGGCACATGGCATAAAGATCTTCCGTTTCCTCGTGAACTCCCGAAGGAACACGTTGAGAAGACAAAGGAGGTTCACCTTTGGACACAAACTTGCTCTGGTCAGGAGCCGCCATCGGATTCGGAGGAATGTCGGGTTATGCCTTTGGGAAAGCACTGTCACGGATATCAGCAGCCCCCAAGCTCTCGCAAAGTGTTCAAGAACGATTCCATCAAAGTCGTTTCGACTGGTTAATTCGAAATGGCATCCGGTTTCTTAAAATTCCTGCTCGCTATCTTTTGCGGATTCGCTTTATCCGGAACAGTGTAAACGCTCTTTTGACCATTCTTCGCAATCACAAGGTATTCAGTTCAGAAGAATCTCTTTTATCTTTATCCCTCGGCCTGCTCTCGATCGTGGCTCTGACCACGTGGTTCTTTTCGTCGTCGCTGATCTGTGCTTTGAGTCTTTGTCTTCTTCTCGTTTCTGCTGTGGTGGTATCGATACAAAATCTTTCTGAGCGGGAGGGGCGTAAGGTGAAAGAATCTATGCCTGATGCTTTGCGCACTATGACTATCTGTTTTCAGGCGGGTCTTTCACTTCAGCAAACAATGGCCATCATCGCGAAAGAAGTATCCGGTGTCATCGGGCGGCGGTTTAGTCAAGCGGCTATGGCTCTTGAAGCAGGGGCATCGATATCAGAGGGACTAGATTGTCTTAAAAGTACAGAGAGCAATGATGGGTTGTCATTTATTGCTGTTGCCCTGGATATTCAGCACTTAAGCGGAGGAAGTTTAGAAAAGGTATTAAAGGCATCCCAGGAGACGCTTGAGAGTGAAATAAGACTGGAGAGATCGCTTAAAGCGCAAACTGCGCAAGCAAAATTCTCCGCTCAAATTGTGACATTGATGCCCTTTATCCTCATCGCCCTTTTTTCGTTACTCAGTCCTCATTTTATCGAGAGTTTTTTCTCAAGCACTGCGGGGATTCTGTTGCTTGTCTGCGCCTTGGGCCTTCAAGCTTGCGGAGTCTTTTGGATACGTCGCCTTCTCCAAGAGGGAGGCCAAAGATTATGAATGGGCTTAATCTGTACGCCTATTTGGCGATAACGGCAAGCGGAGGCTTGGGCTATTTTGGGTACAAGCTTGTTTTCGGGGCACTGAACCTTAAACGCTACAAACGTGCTGTACTCGCGCAAAATGGGTTTCAAAGTTCACGGTCATCGCAAGATTCAACTTCAAATAATAAATCCTGGGATATCCTTATATCTTTCCTGAGGCGGGAGACATTACGTTATAGGCAAGCCCACGTCCATCTCGCACTAACTCATGCCGATGACCGTTCTCGTCATTCTAAAGAGATGCCTCTTTGGCTGCAGACCGCTCTTCAGACAGCAGGTTTGAAGGATCTCATTAGCTATGAAGGTCTCAATCGCCTACGTTGTAAATTGAGCGTCCTCTTTGGCCTGGGCGGCTTTCTACTGGGCTTTTGCTTTTCTGGAGAGCTGGCATTTCTTTTAGGACTTGTTGCGGCTGTCTTGGGCTTTAGGATGCCCCGTCGAGTACTCAAAGAGCTAAGTCTTGGAAGAAAACGTGAATTAGAGACTCAACTCCCTGAAATGCTCGACATCGTCGCTCTTGGTCTATCGAGTGGTCTATCCTTTGATCGCAGCCTGCAGACCTATTGCGATCATTTCGGAAGTTCGTTATCTCAAGACATTCGGAGTTACCTGAACCAATGGGGACGAGGCCTCGTATCAAGAGATGAGGCTTTGAAGGAATTAGCCGCGAGCTATGATTCGCGCAGTCTGAGCCGCATCGTGGATAACATCATCCGTTCTCTTCAGTTTGGATCATCACTCGCCGAAAGTCTTTCATGCTCAGCACGCGACGCAAGAGAGGCTCGTCAGATGAGCCAACAGGAGATCATCGCCAAAATTCCCGTAAAGATTATGGTTCCTACGTGCACATTGATTTTACCCGCCATGCTCTTACTTGTTCTTGGGCCAATCATGCTCGATCTCGGGGAAGGTTTTTCATGATGAAGGAGGTTGGATATGGGATTTCTCAAAGTGGCAAAAAGAATCGAAATGCAAGGTTGCGCGCAATGTGTGCAGAGAGCCGTCTCGAAAGCGTCCTTAAAACTTCGCAACAGCAAAGGCCAAGGTACCACCGAATACGCCATTTTGGTCGGTGTGCTCGTCGTTATAGCCATCGTTGCCATAACCCTCTTCAAGCCCCGACTTCAAGAGCTCTGGAATGCCATAGCCAATGGGATAAACGGTTTATAGCGAGGGATGATATGGGGCAGGCAAGCGTCGAATACGGAATTGTGACATTTGCTTTTGTTGGAATGCTCCTTGCCCTCGGTCTCCTTTCTCAAAAGCTACAAGCAGGCCTTTTCATAGACCATGCGATTCAATCGGCAAGTCATGCGCTTGCCGCATCAACTACGTGGTTTTGCGATGTGTTTCTCTTTTGATGATAGGGGGCAGTCAAGCATTGAGGCGGCTTTTATGCTTCCGATCTTGTTTCTGCTGCTTCTGTTGCTCATTCAGCCTGGGATCTGGCTTTACGACCGAATGGTTATGGGCGCTGCCGCAACGGAGGCCTGCCGCCTTTTATGCACATTGTCGGTTCAAGAAGTTGGGGAAGGCTACTGCGAGGACTACATACGAAGGCGATTAGGATCCCTGCCTCCGCATGAATGCTTCCATCGTCATGAGCCTGAATGCAGTTGGAAGATCGAACTTAGCGGGAATGAAAGCTCCGAGGAAGTATCGGTACGCATCGGAAATGAGCTAATGCCGCTTCCCATCCTTGGTTTCGGCGCCAAAGTGCTCGGCATAACCAATGCGCAAGGGAATCTTGAGATAAGTGTGGAAGCGCGAGCTTTCACTCAACCAGATTGGGCTCGAACAGGATCGATGGGTGTTTCTCCAAGTCAATGGCCTGGTTTGTGGATATCGTCTCCGGAAGGTGCGGCTGAGGATCACCACTGATCGTGCTTATTACGAAATGATTGTGCGAAAGTGAGGGCAGTTGAGACGCTTCTTTGAAGGACAAGGTAGACAGGCCTATAAAGCGAAAGAAACGCGGCTTCCCAAAAACGGTTTCTTCTTGCGCAGGACTCGTTCCGCTCTTCGCACGTTTGATGGATTATCGCTGTTTCGGAACGAAAAAGGCCTTACCACCCTTGCCATGGCTCTCGCCCTTTTGCTTTGCGTCCTGCTCGTGCTTTCCTCCCTCCGTATCTATGGCATACAGAGCCAGTCCGCTGCCATTCAGGATGTTGCCGATGCCGTTGCTTTGGCGGCGCAAACGGAAGTGGCTGAGTTCATGGTGCTTGTAAGACTCTGTGATGCTTTGATACTGAGTTTTTCTCTCCTCGGCGTTTTCGCCTGTGGCGTTTCCGTTGTGCTGTTTTGCGTTCCAGGATGCCAATTATTGGGTGAAAAAGTATTTGAGCAAGGAAAAGCCATTTTTGAGGCGCAAGACAAGTTTGCCGAAAGAGCCGTATCGGCCCTCAATCGCCTGGAGCGAGCATTGCCATTTCTTGCTGCTCTCAAAGGGGCGGAGGTAGCGCAGGCCAACGGAGGGGGAATGGCTGCCTCTAGTAAAGGTGGCGCTTACTATGGGCTTGCCGTACTTTTTCCCTTGTCAGGAGAGCATATAACCCGTGGCGATTCATCTCATGCGGATTTTGGCAATGTGGTGGAAGGTCAGAAAGATGCCCTCGAGCAAAATGCCGCAAAAGCAGAGGAGGCGGCGAATAAAGCCCTCGAAGCGAAAAGGGAGGCCTATCACCACGACTGCGGTCTTGCTCCTGAGTATTGCATGTATGAGCGAGCTTCCACCCTTGCAGCGATGGACGGAGAATTAAATCCCTATTTTGCAAGCGTGGATAGCTGGCATTTCTCTGTCGCATTGGATCGTGCCCAAAACTATTATCGAGCCCGTCTCATGCAGGAGTCACCGGAATCTATGTCATTGGAAGCTCAGAAGCAATCTGCTTTGAGAAGCATCTTTTATCGCTATGCATCGGGAAAGCTTTCGGAAGGGTATGTTCGGGAAAGCGAGGACCATTTTGAAGCTTATTTTCCGCTTTTACCTCGAAACACCTCCGAGATGAGTCAAACCGAACTCTACCGTCAGCGAGATTACCCTCTGTCTATCGCAGCTGGCGACATCCTCATCCATGCTTGGAAAGGATGTCCAGCCCTCAATGGGGTAGATGGTTATGGTTCGCTAGAAGAGCTAGATCAGGGAAGCTACCAAATTTGTGATAGCTGCAATTTCAGGAGTAGCGATTTGGGTAAGGTAGCAGCTGCCTCAAGCTCCATTGAAAATGGTTTCGAGTTTCACTATCGACGAGTGGCTGAGGCGGCGGAGCGCTATGAGCTTGCCCAAGAAGAACTTCGCAGCAATGCTCAGCTTGTGAAAGACCAGGTTGGTGGCCTTCTCGACCAAATTGGATCCTTGACCCGGAGTCTTTTTAGTAAACGTTTGCAGGCGAAACCCTCGGGCTGGGCAGGAGCCATAGGCATAGTCGTTAGATCTCATGCTGATTCTGGTTTTGCCGGTTTGGCTCAAAACCTCATCGCATCAAATTCTGAGCTTGGAACCCTTCTAGCTGTTTCGGGAGCCACCCTTTTAGAGGATCAAGGCGAGGAGGGAACAACAATCATCGATGAGCTGCTGGCTGGGTTTCAGCCGAAAACCGTCCTTGGTGATGCTGGTCAAACCTTGTTAAAGCTCTGGTCTTTCCTTCTTAAAGGTTATAGTTCTGGGCAGGCGGGCATAGTGCAAGGGTTGCAAAACCTGCTTGATGGCATTCCTTTGCTAAGTACTGCTGGCTTGGGGCAGTGGGCAGCAAAACAGTGGGTTGCAACTATGGAGGGGCTTGGACTTGAGCCTGCAAAACTTCAGTCTCTCAAACCGGTTTTGATTAACACTGCCCGTGTAGCAGCTCGCGGGGGAGAGCTGGGTGACTCTTATCTCTCATTAAAGTCCAGAGCGTTGTCGTTGTCTGGTGCGTCTTCTGACCTTTCTCTCACGCTTTTAGAGAAGGCAGAGCAAAAAGCGATGGATGGGGTACATCAACTGGGCGAACGCATTGAGGTTGCCCGTCTAGAGCTTCCTTTTGCGGACATTGAGATTCCCCTTTACATCACGCTCCCGCAGTTTTTGACCGATGCGAGCTCTGATGCCGTGCACAGTCTGTTTTCAAGAGTTAAGGACTGGCGCCAAGAGCTGAGTGGCTCAGTTACGCCATGGCGTTAGGAGGCTCTCATGGGATTACAGCGCATGGTGAGTAGACTCTTGAAACAACGAAGCGGTCAGATGACTGTTGAGCTCGCAGTGGTTTTTCCTGTGGCAATTCTTCTGGCTTTAATCGCCTTGAACGCTCAGTGCTATTTGTCAGAGGCCGCATCTTTTGATCGCTTGGCCCGACAATGTATTCGAGTTTATGGAGCAAGTCCCGATTGCGGACTAAGCGATGCGGCTATAGCGGGACAAATGGAAGCCTATCTCCAGCAATGCTTTTCGAAAGAGAACCTCTCTTGTCATGTGGAAGTGGCGAAATCCACAGCAACACTTCGAAACTTTAAGGCCACGTTGGTCTATCGACCTGAGCTATTCGGCTTGTCGATGTCGCGTGAGGTGTTTGGAGTAGCACTTCCAGAGGTGAGCCACACCACCGAATTGACGTTGGATACCTATCGACCCGGCGCATGGTTTCGCCAGCTCGTTTGATTAAGGGCGTAAGTATGGATTTAAAGTCTTTTGCAGGTCCGGTCATGCCCGTGTTTCTCATGACGATAGTCGTGGTGATGGCTTTGGCTTGCAACTCTCAGGACCTTGATGGAGAGCCTTTTCAGATGAATGTAGGTGCCAAAGAGCCTCTGTGGACGACAACGGATGAGTTCTTAGATCTTGTGGAAGCGAGACTCGACGCTTACGAGAGGCAAAAGATTGAAGAGCTTCCTCTTTGGTTTAAGGAGGAATTGATCGATCCTGCACCTTTGGGGCCTTGTGATATAGCGCTTTGGGAGGGAGAAAGTGTTGTAAAGAAACAAGACGACAGAAAAGAAAATGGCACTTCAGAGGGGGATGGTGCAGCGATTGCATATTTCACTTCGAATATAAATGCTCGCCAATTGATCCGGGAGATAGTGAATCAGATGGAAAGGAAAGGGTGGTCAGGGCTTTGCCAAGAAGATCTCTTGATGGCCACTATGACTAAGAAGGAAGGGAACTGCCAATGGGCACTAATTTCATGCACCAGCCTCGACGATACAAGCAGCGTGATGTTCCAAATTCAACGAGCTCCCAGAGGCATATCGAACGAAGAGGAGTAGTTCGCTTAGCCGTGACTCCGTTACAGAAATGGAGAGGACTTCTCTTTCAGAAACCCCATAGTGATCTGCTGATCTTAAATCGTTGCAACGACGTTCATACCTTTGGCATGCGACACGCTTTGGATATTGCTTTTCTCGATGCATTTGGACAAGTGGTTGAGGTACATAGACGGGTGGCGCCGTCTCGTCGTTTACGCTGCCCAAAAGCATTTTTTACTGTTGAGAGGTTTCATAAACCCGGACCGTGGTTTTTTAGGGGCGACAAGGTAATCACTCTGTCGCCTCTTTCTAGATAACGTACTCAAAAGTCACTCGAGAAAGCATCTGATTGGAGTGAAAAGTCATGAAAACATGCCCCGTATGCTCAGCTCAGCTATTTGATGACATCGACACTTGCTTTGGTTGCATGTATTCGTTTACCCACGGTGGCGCGCATGGTAGACAGGAGCTGACAGAAAAGCTTCCAACGGTGCAGGCTCAAAGCTTGCATACCCAAGGGTTACATGGCCAAGAGTTACAGACTCAAAGCTTACATACCCAAGGGTTACATGGCCAAGAGTTACAGACTCAAAGCTTGCATACCCAAGGGTTGCATACCCAAGGGCTACAGGCTCAAAGGGCACAGACTCAAGGGTCACCAGCGCGGGATCAGGGAAACGATGTTACGGCGCCTTTGGTAGCAAAGGCGCCTTTGGCCACATCAGTCCCAATGGCCTCTCTGTCTTCTTTGTCGCCCTTGCCCTATCAGAGTTCTGCGCCGAGAGTCGTGCAATCAAATGCTGAGGAATGTTGGTCACTGCGCCTTGTTCTGCAAACGGGTCAGCAGCCAAAGCGCGTTTGGGAGATCGACCTCAGCAGGCAGTCGTAGAGGAAGGTGGAAAGAAGGGAGTGATGAGAAAGAGCCGCTTGAAGCCTCTCTTAAGGAAGTGACGCTTGAGGCCTCCTCTTTCTTTATCACTTTTGCTTCTTTGCTTCTACTATGCGAGAAACTCGACGACGGCGTTTTCGATATCCGCTACGGTTCCACCAATGACCTGATCGAAGCGACGAGGAAGCTTGTCGAGCAGATCGAGGTTTGGAGGAATGGGACTTGCCTGGGTCTCTTCGGCCACGAGACGAATGAGCTGATTGCCAGTCAGTTCGCTCAGAGCCGGTGATAAGGGCTCGTCGGTGCCGATGCCATGAAGTGCCTTATAGACGCTGGCGCCGAATTTAGCCCAATGAGCAGTGGACACGATCAAGAGCGGATTCGTTCCCCGAAGATTCTGGCTAACCCGATAGGCTACGGAGGTATGGGGGTCTATCAGATAATGATGATCTTCCCAGACCTCTTTGATGGTGTCCAAGCATTCTTGGTTTGTGGCAAACCCGCCAACAAAGGTGTCGCACATACGGCGATGAGTTTGCTCATCGATTTGGAAGAAACGGTCCTTGTTAAGGCCATTCATCCAGTTGCGAATGCACTGGCTATCGCGATCGGTCAATTCGAAAAGCAATCTTTCGAGATTGGAGGAGACAAGGATGTCCATGGAAGGACTGTGAGTCAGTATGAACTCGCGCTCGCGGATATCATAGATACCCGTATTGATGAAGTCGGTCAGCACATGGTTATCGTTGCTCGCGCAGATAAGCCTTTCGATGGGTGCGCCCATGGCTTTCGCATACCAGGCAGCAAGGATATTGCCAAAGTTTCCCGTGGGCACGCATACATCCAATGGCGCGCCGGCTTCAAGTTTTCCTTCTGCCACTAGCCTTGAGTAGCTCGACAGATAGTAGACGATCTGAGGCATAAGACGTCCCCAGTTGATGGAGTTCGCGCTGGAAAGCTTAATGCGATGCTCGTCGAGAAGGCGTTCCGTGAAAGCATCGTCGGTAAATGTCTTTTTGACATTGGTTTGGCAGTCATCGAAATTGCCCTCTACGGCCCAAACGGAGACATTGTCGCCCTGTTGGGTAGACATTTGCAGGCACTGGATGTCGCTCACTCCATTATGGGGATAGCAAACGCCGATCTGCACCCCGTCGAGATCCTTGAACCCTTCGAGAGCCGCTTTGCCGGTGTCGCCGGAAGTAGCGACCAAGATGAAGAAGTCGTTTTCGATCTTGCCTTCTGCCTTAAGCTTTGCCGCGCTTGCGGTGAAGAACTGGGGAAGGCATTGGAGTGCGAGATCTTTAAAAGCGCTGGTGGGACCATGCCATAGTTCGAGCACATGAGTGTCGTCATCAAGCGTGGTTATGGGGCAGATAGCAGGCGTGTCGAAGTTTGAACCATAGCTTTTCGCCATCAGGTTTTCTATGGCATCGGCGTCAAAATCGATGCCGAAGCTCTTATAGACGAAACTTGCCTGTTGGTAATAGGGCATTGACGCGAGTTCGAGGATTTGGCTCAGGCTGTAATGAGGGATTTCTTGAGGAACAAACAAACCGCCGCCCGAAGCGATGCCTTCAATGATGGCCTCAGAAAAGGGCAGAGGCGCTTCGCATCGACCTCGTGTGTCGAGGTATCTATTGGTTCCGCGGTCAAAGAGCTTCGAGTTTGCGTTCAGTTCCGCCATGAGTTTTCGTCCTCCTTCGTACAAGTAAGACCAGTATACTATGGCTGGCGCGTAAACCGCTGTTAGGAGATGCTCATGTCCGGGCCTGCAATTTCCATCATGGGGGACTCGATTTCCACGTTCGAGGGCCAAAATCCCGAGGGCTATCGTGTCTATTATGCGGAGGAACTTCGCGATTTTACCGGGGTCGTCGAGGTGGAGGATACATGGTGGTCCCAGGTCATTAGTCATTTCGGAGGCCATCTTTGCACCAATGCCTCCTTTTCTGGGAGTATGGTCGAAGGTCTTGGTTTTCCCGCGGGAAATAGCGAGCGTCGAGTGGCTGATCTCAAAAATTCCTCTGGCGAAAATCCCGATGCCATTCTTATTTTCATGGGCATTAACGATTTTGGCTGGGGCGGAGCGAAAAACCAAGCAGCCGGTCGTAGTGAAGCTGTTCCTCCCTGTGTCGATCTCAGCCTCATACCTGAAGCCGATCCCGGCGAAGCCCATGCGGAGGCGCTTGAGGGATTTGCCCGCGCTTATCGACAAATGCTTGAGCGCTTGAGAAGCCATTATCCCGATACGGAAATCTGGCCCATCACGTTGGTTCCTGGAAGAATTGTCGGCAAGGATCATTCGGCGTTTACCTATCAGCTTCGCAGTCTCGAGCTTGATTCCTATAACGACGCCATACGCCAGGCCGCTAAAGAAACTGGATGTCGGGTAGCCGATATATTCAAGCTGGGGCTTGAATACGAGGCAAAGGATGGAACCCATCCAACTGGCAAGGGGATGGCTCAGCTGGCATCAATGATCATTCAGTGCCTTGAAGCTGACGGCTTTCTTTCGCGGTACGCCTCCGTTAGGCACCATGAGCCTGAACGGGAAAAGGCGCTTAAAGCAACAAGATATTGTTATCAGCCGAGCTGCGTTCCCTGCTCTTTTGCTCAAAGCACCAGCTCCAAATGGAGTTGCGTCTGCGAAAAGCCCTGGTTAGAGCAAAGTTAACTACGGCTAAAAAATTTGAAAAAACGGTGAAGCGACTATTCTCTTTTGAAAAAGTTTGCTATATGATACTTTGCGTTAAACGAAGCTAACTTTTTAGCTCACTTTTGGTAGGAATAGTTGAGGAGATACGATGCAAAACGTAATGGCATTACAGGGCGTAGATTACGGCACCGCCACTGTAGCTGTCCGGACTCAGCAAATGCCGCTTACGTTTCTCCGCTGTGGAGATTGCGCGCGGGTGGCAAAAGTACGTGGCACTGGCGAGGTTCATCATCATCTCGAAAACCTCGGGTTTGTGGATGGAGCTCAGCTGCGTGTAGTCAATGAACAAGCTGGCAATATTATTGTTGAGATCAAAGGCACCCAGGTTGCGCTGGATCGTTCGGTGGCCTCGAAAGTAATTACGGCTTAACGGGCATTGCTTACGCTCGAAGCGCCCGCTGGGGCGCTTCTTTTTGAGGCCGGGAAGGCAAAGGGAACACAAACCGTTTACCGGCTCCAGCAACGGGAGAAAAACAACGGTACAAGGGCAACGGTATACAGGTAAGGCACAAGAACAGTAGCGCAGGCAACCGTACAAGAGAAACGGTAAAAAGGCGACAGTACGCAAGGACAATGGCACAAGAGAAGGAACAAAAGGTACATGGCTGAAGACCAGAAAACGTTGAGAGATGTGAAAGTAGGTGAAACGGCAGTCGTCGCGCGCCTCAAGGGAGAAGGCGCGGTCAAACGACGCATCATGGATATGGGTATCACCAAGGGCACAAAAGTCTACGTGCGCAAAGTTGCTCCCTTAGGAGATCCCATTGAAGTAACCGTTCGCGGCTTTGAGCTCTCGCTGCGTAAAGACGAGGCGGAAAACGTCATCGTCGGATGATCATCGTCGGACAGACGCCCTGACTATCAGGATTGTCTCGACAGCGCTTCGGCGCATTTTTTACGGATAATAGTTAACTAGCACTAACTATTATCGAGGGGATAAAGGAAAGGAATCAAGATCATGGCTATTTCCATTGCTCTTGCTGGCAATCCCAATTGCGGCAAGACGACCATGTTCAATGATTTGACGGGAGCAAACCAGTACGTGGGCAACTGGCCCGGCGTGACCGTCGAAAAGAAAGAGGGACGTTACGTCCGCGATAAGGAGATCGTCATTACGGACCTGCCCGGGGTCTACTCTCTATCCCCTTACTCGCCGGAGGAGATCGTCACGCGCGATTACCTGATGAGCGGTCAGCCCAATGTGGTGATCAACCTTATCGACGCCACCAATCTTGAGCGAAATCTCTACCTCACAACGCAGATCCTGAATCTGGGACTTCCGGTCGTGGTGGCGCTTAACATGATCGACCTCGTTGAGAAAAACGGGGATCATATCGATGTGGCTAAGCTGTCGAAGCGTCTGGGTTGTCCCATCGTGGAGACCTCGGCTTTGCGCGGCCGTGGAATGGATGAGCTCATTCAAACCGCGATAAAGGAGGCCGAGCGGGGTCAGGCGGCGGCTTCTGAGCTGCGGTTTACCAATGATGTGGAGGAAGCCCTCAACAAGATTATAGATATCCTGGGCGATCGGGTGAATGCGCGCAATGCTCGTTGGTTCGCCATCAAGCTCTTTGAAGGCGAATCGGTGACCATTGACCAGCTCAATCTGCCTGCTCGCGATCTAAGCCGCATCGCTGGCATCCGGGAGGCCATTGAAGCTCAGGAAGACGACGATGCTGAGAGCATCATCGCCAATGAACGTTACGACATCATCACCGATGTATGTGACGAGTGCTATCGAAAGAACGTCAAGGCGATGACCACCACCGAAAAGATCGATCGGGTGGTCACCAATCGAATCCTGGGTATTCCTATCTTTATCCTGATTATGACCTTGGTCTACTACATTTCAGTCACGACGGTAGGCACCTATGTCACCGACTGGGCAAACGATGGGCTTTTCGGCGAAGGCTGGCTTTATACCGGCACGGAGGAATACGAGCAAGCCGTCGGCGATTATGAGGGCTATCAGGCTGAAATTGACGCCTATCTGGAAGATGCCGAAGCTCGTGGTATCGATACGGAAGGTTTCCTTACGGCGCTTGAGTCCGAAGACACGACGCCCGAGGACGAGATCGCGATGGAAAACTTCATGATCGCTGCCGATACGGCGGGGGTTATGGGTACCGTTGAGGTTGAGGATCCCGAGACGGGGGAGACGACCATCACCACGGTGGACGGTGCTGAATTCGCAGCCGCTCTTGAGGCTGAAGAGCCCGATCCGTCTCAGTTCGGCTTCTACCATGTGGGTTTGCCGGTGGTCTTAGACGGCTGGTTGGAATCTATCAACTGTGCGCCATGGCTGATCAGCCTCATTCTCGACGGCATTGTCGCCGGCGTGGGCGCCGTGTTGGGATTCATTCCGCAGCTGATCGTGCTCTTCCTGATGCTGTCCTTCTTGGAAGGCTGCGGTTACATGGCGCGTGTCGCCTTCATCATGGATAGGGTTTTCCGACGCTTCGGGCTTTCGGGCAAGTCCTTCATCCCCATGCTGATCGCTTCAGGTTGTGGTGTGCCCGCCATCATGGCGACCAAGACCATCGAAAACGAGAAAGATCGTCGCATGACGATCATGACGACAACGATGATTCCCTGCAGCGCGAAACTGCCGATCATCGCACTCGTGTTTGGCGCATTGGCTGGCGGGGATTTTGAGGCGACCTGGTGGGTGGCGCCGCTGTTTTACTTCTTAGGCCTGGCGGCCATCATCATCTCCTGCATCATATTGCGGAAATTCCGCGCGTTCGCTGGAGAGGCCGCGCCCTTTATCATGGAGCTGCCCCAGTACCATCTGCCCACTGTTAAAAACGTGCTGATGGCGACTTGGGAACGCGTCCGCAGCTACGCCATTAAGGCCGGCACCATCATCTTCTTGAGCTCGATGGTGATCTGGTTCCTGATGAACTTCGGCGTCTACGAGGGCCAATTCGGGCTGTTGGACGCGGATGTGGACCACTACATCGATTACAGCATTATGGCTGGTCTGGGTAACCTTTTGGCATGGATCTTCGCACCGCTGGGCTTTGGCAGCTGGGAGACCACCGTTGCTACGATCACCGGCCTTGTGGCCAAGGAGAACGTCGTGGCTACCGTCGGAATTCTTACCACCTTGGGCGAGGCGGGTGAGCTCGATCCTTCCATGTGGACGGCGTTTGGCGCTATGTTCGGTGGCACGTCGGTCGCGATTATGGCCTTCTGCGCTTTCAACTTGCTTTGCGCTCCCTGCTTCGCAGCCATGGGTACCATCTGGCGCCAAATGGGCAACGCGAAATGGACCTGGGCGGCCATCGGCTATCTCTGCGGATTCGCTTGGTGCATCGGCTTGATGATCTATCAGATCGGTGGCTTTTTCAGTGGCGAGGTGGCCTTCGGACCGTGGACCGTTATCGCTTTTGTCGTAGCGGCCGGATTGCTCTTCCTGCTGTTCAGGCCTTATCCTCACGATACTGGTAGGAGCTCGGTTGATGTACGGGTAAGTGATGCCGCCTGAGTGATGGATAGGAAAGAAGGCTGGACGTTGTAAGTACAAGTGGATGTCTGAGCCAGATGCCATAGGGGGTATGTGGATATCCGAGCCATGCTCAGCAAGGGTATGAGAATGTCCGGGCAAGGCGCGGTAGGAATGTGACTATCAAGAGGTTGAGGTAGACACGGAGATAGAGAGATATTGAAAGGTTTGACATGGAGACGTTAGCGTTTACCCCTGCGACCATAGTTTTGTTGGTGGTCATAGGCGCTTGGGCCGTTTGGGCCGTCAGACGCTTGACTTGCCGGGGGATGTGCGATTGTCATGATCACTGCGGGCAGGAAGGATGCGGAGGCGCTTGCAAGGCTTGCGCCAAGGCTGGTGCCTGTCCCGCCTGTAAACCGCTTGAGATCGGCATCAAGAAGTAAAACTCTCCGGCAGATTAATCGATGCGGATTTATCGATGCTCTCCTTCCGGGTCGCGCGGCTGCAAGGCTGCGCGACCCGCTGCTATGGTAGTATAGGGATGTCGGAATAAGGAGGCCGCCATGGAAAAGATATCCATGTCCCATGAAGATTATCTTGAAGCCATGGTCATGCTGGGTGCAACGCCAGAGCATCCCATACGCTCTGTCGATGTGGCTTCCAAATTGGGCGTATCAAAAGCCTCGGTCAACAAGGCGCTTTCGATTCTGAAAGAGAAGGGCTTCGCCGAACAGCCCTATTATGGGGATATCACGCTTACCGAAGAAGGCTTCGAATACGGAAACGCGGTGCTCAACCGCCACAACATGTTGCTCACCTTTTTAACCAAAGCCGTTGGTATACCAGCGGATCGGGCGGAAGTGGAAGCCTGCCTCATGGAGCATGCCATCAGTGATGAGTCTTTTGAGAAATGGTTCGCCTACGTAGAGGGACTTGGACTCTAAGGCCTCTTTCTCGCTGTCTTTCTCGGTTATATTTTGGTTCATTGGCGATAAGGACTCGATAATCCCAGATAGCTTGTGCTATGCTGATACCGCTCTAGCATAAACACAACACTCAAACGCAATCGATGCTAAAGGAGCGCACTTTTTGTCTGGATCAGATCACATGATCTCGTTCGCCGACGTTCGGCGTTCCTCCTCTCGTACAAGAGCTTCTACGCGTGGTGAAAATCCCAATCGCTCTGCTTCGAGTTCTGATCTTTGGCGTGATCAGAGAAGAAATGCGACCGCATCGAGGGGAGTTGCTAGACCAAGAGGCGCCTCTTCGTCTCTCTATGGTGATGCATCCGTAATTGCGCGTTCGCGATCTGCGAGCTCACCGTACCCACAGCCTCGAGGTTCTTCGCGATCCGCGCGGGTTATCTCTCTGACTCGGGAGCCAGGGCGTAGCAGCAGGCCTCAGAGAAAACAGAGTTTTGGCGCTCAGGATCCCTCATCTTATGAAGCCTTTGAAGCCGGTTCCCTCGAACAATCACGAGAGCGCCTAATTACCGAAGAACGCCCCGAGGGTTCCTTGGCGAAATTACGTAATAAATGGGCCAAACGTCGGCGGGCTCACTCTAAAGCCAAGGCTGACCGGGAATTTTCCCGTCATTATGCTGACGATAAGCCCTCCGAGGAGTCGGCGGGCCCCAGGGCTGCACTCTATGAGGGTCAGATGGGTCGCAAGCACCGAAAAGCGGCTCGCCTGCAGAATTCCGCCAGCGGTTTTAAGGGAGCTTCAAAGGCCTCGCATCGCTTTAATGCTCAAGCGATTCTGAGCCGTCCGAAGCTCATCGTGATGCTTGCCGTCGTCTTAAGCCTCGTGGCGACGGGGGCTTTTCTCTATACGCCAGCGCGACAGTATTATCAGGAAATGCGAGAGCGGGATCGTCTGCAGCTTGAAATAGCCGCGGTCTCGGCGCGCAACGACGGACTTCAGCAGGAAGTGAACAGCCTTTCTACTGAGGCGGGCATTGAGGATCGGGCGCGTAGCGAGCTCGGCTGGGTGAGAGAAGGAGAGCACGCGGTCTCCGTCAACGGCGTCGAGAAGGCCTCAGAGGAATCCCGTTTCAATGCCAATATCGTTTCTTCAGACATAAAGCCGCCGGAAACCTGGTATTCTCCCCTCCTTGATCCAATATTTGGCGTTTCTTCCTAACAATCAACCTTGAGTTGGGTCTAAGATTGGCCCACCGCTTAAGCTCGCGGCTTAAGAGAGGAAGCAAACGTGGAACTTTTAGATGGACGCTATTGCGCCATAGATATCGGTACGGTCACCACGCGTATGCTGATCGCCGATGTGGATAACAACCAGGTCGTTGACCTTGATCGCGAATACACCATTACCAACCTCGGTGAGGGGGGGGATGCCAGTGGTGTTTTGTCGCGTGAGGCGATGATTCGCGTCAATAAAGCCCTTGATCACTATCTGAGCATTCGCGATTCGTTTGAACTACCTGATGATTGTATGAAAATGGCGGTCATGGCCACATCGGCGGCACGCGATGCCGCGAATGCCGATGATTTTTCCGAGCTGCTGCGCCATCAGGGATTAAGCCTGAGTGTCATCTCGGGACAAGAGGAGGCGGCGCTTGGTTTTCTTGGCGCCTCGAAGGACTTTCTGGGCGAGTCACTTATAGTCGTCGATATTGGCGGAGGATCGACCGAGGTGGTCTGCGGCCGAGCGGGGTTTAAACCCGATAAAGCCCATTCGTTCAACATTGGTTGTCGTCGGGTCACTGAGCGTTTTCTTTATGAGGATCCTCTGAGCGTCGAGGAGGTCGAGGCGGCGCGTCATTGGATTCGAGGTGAATTCCAGCCCTACTTCGATGAAATTCATGAGGAATGCCAGCCTATCGATCGTCTGGTGGCGGTAGCGGGCACGGCGACGACGGTGGTCAGTGTGCGCGATCAGATGGTGATCTATGACAGCGAACGTGTTCACAAGTCAGAGGTCTGGGAGAGCGAACTGGAGTCGGTGGCTCATGAGCTGATGAGCGTGCCGCTTGATAAGCGCTCTCAGATCGTTGGTCTTGAGCCAGGTCGTGCGCCGGTGATCTGCGCGGGCATGATAATTCTCGAAGAGGTGCTCAGAGCCGCTCAAATGGATCGTTTCACCGTAAGCGAAACGGATATTCTTCATGGGATGATCATGGAGACCGCCCGAAAGGCGGCCTTGGAAGTCAAAGCCGACAAGTAAAGAATGATCTAAAAGAGCTGGTAGGGGCGAAGGGACTCGAACCCTTAAGCCTTGCGGCGGCGGATTTTAAGTCCGCTGCGTCTGCCAATTCCGCC
>CANRPV010000003.1 GCA_947632575.1 uncultured Eggerthellaceae bacterium
GGAACTGTCATCCCCCATGTCCCAGCCGCGACGAAACTTCACTGTGACCGGACAGTCCACGCGCTCCACGATCGCCTTTACCAATGAGGCCGCGAGCGGCGGATCTTTCATCAACGCCGCACCGTCACCTTTGCTCACGATCTTACGAGCAGGACAGCCCATATTGATATCTAGGACGGCAAGCTTCTCGCCAAGACTTTGCTGAACCCAAAAAGCCTGATCAGCCATCACCTTTGGCTCATGGCCAAAGAGCTGAACGCCTACTTGGGTCTCGGACGGCGCAAGGCGCAAGAGATTCCTCGTCTTCTGATTGGCGTAGGAGAGACCTTTCGCTGAAACCATTTCGGTGTAGCCGAGATCGGCCCCCTGCTCGAGGCAAAGCTCCCGAAAGACGATGTCGCTCACCCCCGCCATAGGCGCGAGCAGAAGCCATGGCCTGGAAGTCTTTGTTCCTGAGTCTTTCCCGGTTAAGTCTTCCCCGGTTAAGTCTTTCCCAGCTGGGTCTTCCCCGGCTGGGTATTCCCCGGTTAAGTCTTTCCCAGCTACCTTATACGTCAAATCGGCAGACAACTCTACTCATCCACCTTGAGAATGGCCATAAAGGCCTCTTGGGGCACCTCCACATTGCCGATGGCCTTCATGCGCTTCTTGCCAGCTTTTTGCTTCTCCAAAAGCTTTCGCTTGCGAGTGATGTCACCGCCATAGCATTTGGCGAGCACGTCCTTGCGCTTGGCTTTAACCGTCTGACGAGCGAGAACACGCCCTCCGATAGCGGCTTGAATGGGTACCTCGAACATCTGCCGCGGAATGATCTCCTTGAGTTTTTCGGTCAACACACGACCCCGATCATAGGCCTTGTCCTTGTGAATGATGAAGGAGAGCGCATCCACGGGTTTCCCTGAGATCAGTATGTCCAGCTTGACCAGCTTGCTTTCCCGATAACCGTCAAACTCGTAGTCCAGGCTGGCATAACCGCGAGTGGAGGACTTGAGCTTGTCGAAATAATCCAAGATCAGCTCAGAAAGCGGGATCTCCCATAGCATCTCGACGGTCGTGGGAGAAAGATAGTTCATCGTAAGAAAGTTTCCTCGACGCGCCACACTCAGATCCATGACCGCACCCACATAATCAGGGGGAATAAGAATGCGCGCCTTGAGATATGGCTCCTCGATCATGCGAATCGAATCGGGATTGGGCATCTCCTGAGGAGAATGAATAACCAGTTCGTTGCCATCCGTGGTTTTCACGTGGTACTCCACCGAAGGCGCGGTGGCGAGAAGATCCAGTCCGAACTCCCGCTCAAGCCTCTCTTTGATGACCTCCATATGGAGCAAGCCCAGAAAACCTACCCGGAATCCGAAGCCAAGGGCATGGGAGGTCTCCGGTTCCCAGGTCAAAGCCGGGTCGTTGAGCGCGAGTTTCTCCAACGACTCTTTGAGATCCTCATATTGATCGCCATCGATGGGAAAAAGCCCGGTATAGACCATGGGCTTTGCCTCACGATAACCCGGCAAAGGTTCTTTGACGCCGCCTTTGACCCAGGTGATCGTGTCACCCACCTTGACCTGACTCACATCCTTCAAACCGGTGACGAGGTATCCAACCTCCCCCACCGAGAGTTCGTCGGAAGGCACCTCGGCAGGGCGCCGAAAGCCGATCTCCTCCACCTGGGCTTCGGTTTGAGTGGCCATCATAAGGATGCGATCGCCCTTCTTAACCGCGCCGTCCACGATGCGAACGAGCGCCACGACGCCGCGGTAAGCATCAAAGTAGGAATCGAAGATCAAAGCCCTCAGCGGCGCATCGAGTTTTCCCTGGGGCGCGGGAATGTTATAGACGATCGCCTCGAGAAGATCATGGATGCCGACTCCGGTTTTTCCCGAGGCTAAGACCGCGTCATCGGCGGGAATAGCGAGAGCCTCCTCGATTTCTTGGCGTACCGCCTCGGGCTCGGCCGCCGGCAGATCGATTTTGTTGATGAGCGGAATGATCTCCAGATCCGCATTGAGAGCCATCATCGCGTTGGCCACAGTTTGAGCCTCGACACCTTGGGTGGCATCCACGACAAGCACGGCTCCTTCGCAAGCGGCGAGAGAGCGGCTCACCTCGTAGGTGAAATCCACATGACCAGGGGTGTCGATAAGATTGAACTGATAGGTTTGGCCATCATCGGCCGTGTAGTTGACGCGCACCGCCTGACTTTTAATGGTGATGCCTCGCTCACGCTCGATATCCATGGAATCCAGGAGCTGCTCTTGCATATCCCGCTTCGCTACGGTCCCCGTCATCTCGAGAATGCGATCAGACAACGTGGACTTTCCGTGATCGATATGGGCGATGATCGAAAAGTTTCGGATATAGCGAGGATCTTGGCTCATGAATCGCTTTCTTAAGGTATTGCGCAAGGAAAATCGGAAAGTAATGCAAATTTCATCGCGCAGAGCTTTCAACCTTTGGTATTCTATCGCATTGTGTATCCAGCGATAGGGCAGCTGCGAGGCTCGCCCGTCAAATCTGCAGACGTGGCTGCATGCAAGAAGATCGTTTCGCTGGGTGACCAATGGGTCGTGCGAGACGGAAAAATCCCGCCTGTCTCAATGCACACGAGAATGAAGGAGAGTTATGGCAAACATCAAATCGCAGAAGAAACGCATCCTGACCAGCGAGAAATCTCGCATGCGCAATCGCGCGGTGAAGTCTGAGCTTAAGACCGCCACCCGCCATGTGAAGGATGCTGTTGCTGCAGGCGATGGAGCCGAAGCCTACGCTTACGCACAGGCTGCCTGCCGTCTGATGGATAAGGCCGCTTCCAAGGGCATCATCCACAAGAATCAGGCCGCTAACCGTAAAAGCGGTATCATGGCTCTGGCCAACTCCATTGCCACCGACGCCGATCGCGCCGCCTACAAGAAGCCCGAACCGAAGGCTCAAAAGACCAGCTCCAAGAAGGCTGAGGCCAAGAAAGCCCGTAAGGACGCACAGGCTTCCGAGGAAAAGGCCAAGAGGCGCGAAACTCAGCTGAAGCAGGAAAAGGCTGCTCAGGATCGCAAGGCGAAGGAAGCTGAAGAGGCTGCCCGCGCCGAAGCCGAGGCCGCCGCTGCTGCCGCTGAGGAAGAAGGCGAAGGCGAGGGTGCCGAGGAGGCTCCTGAGGCTTAAAGCCAATGCTTTGGATCCCTTGGATCCATCCGCATATCAAGATGAAAAGATCCCGTGACCCGGGATCTTTTCATTTGTCGCCAGCTTGGGGCCTCAAGACCTCGATCACCCATTCGAGAAATATCTGGTCGGCATCCGAAGAGCTCTTCATCCGCTGCTCCGCGTCACGTGCCGAGGAAAAAGCTTGTTCTAGTTCCCTGCTCGTGAAAAGTCGAGCCCAAGCGCCATGGTTCTTGACACGCCAATCCTGAGTTTTCAGCACAGCAGCCAATGATGAGAGATTCCCCCGCGCATCCAATGATTTCGCGGCCACTAATTCACGAAGTCGTGTCGTGCACATAGCCATCAGTGCATGCGGAGAGATACTTTCCATATGCTGAAGATAGAGAAGGCATTTATTGAGATCTCGGGCGGAAAAAGCATTGACGAACTCCCATGGCTTAATCTCAGCGGTTCGAGCAACCAGCGCATAGACTTCGTTTTCGTTCACATCATCGGTACCCCGATGCGCGAGGGAGATTTTCCGCACCTCGTTATCGAGGCGAACCGTGTCTTCTCCCGCAAGCTCAAGAAGGGTCTGCGCTGCCCGTGCCGTGAAATTTATGCCGTAGTTTCGGGCCATAGAACGAATCATCGAGGGAAGTTCGTTGCGTCGAGGCGGCGAGCAATCGATGACAGCTTGAGGACCCAGCGCCGCGACCGCCTTGCAGAGGGGCGATGACCGAGTCATCTTTTGCGCCTCGAGAGCCAACACGGTGGTAGTCGTCGGCGCTTTGAGGTACTCCACGAGCTTCATCTCATCGGCCTTCTTCAGCTTATCCACATGAGAGACAGAGACCATACGCCAATTTGAGGCGAAGGGGATGGTGTTGCAAGAGGTCACGATCTCATCGCCCGTGGCTTCCTCCCCCTTAAAACTCGCAGAGTTGCAGGATAGGTCGCCCTCTTGGGCAAGTCGGGCGCGAAGGCGCGACAGGACGGCTTCTCTTTTCAGAGAATCCTCGCCAGCGATAAGGTAAGCCGGAAGAAGGGGTGCTCGGGTTTTTGGACTCATGACTCTATTCTAGTTGATAGCTGAAGTCCCTCAGGGGAAAAGACGACAGAAACATCGCCCTGGCGATCGGTGCGCAAGATATCGATCTCTGCTTGGCTAAGCAACTGGATGACTTCAGGTGATGGGTGTCCATAGCGATTGTCTTGGCCAACACTGATGAGAGCGAGGCGAGGATTGATCTTGCGCAGCAAATCCTCATCCAAAGATTTACGTGAACCGTGATGACCCACTTTGATGAGATCAAAGGGCTTTGCTATCTGAGCGAGCTGATCCACCTCAAGATCCCCGCACAAAAGCGCTGTGACCTCCCCCGGCTTCTCCTTGCTCTTTTGCGATTGCGCTTCCAATGCCTGCGCGCCTTCTTGTCCCTGAGACTCATCTCGATTCTTATGCGGTCCGGGCCCTGTGATTTCCAATGCGATGCTGTCCGCGTTTCCACCTTCATCCGCATAGGCTTTTGGCCACAGCACCTCAAGCTCAAAAACACCAACTTGGAGATGATCCCCCTGCTCTAATCCCTTCAGCTCTTGCGCCGTGCGAGATGAGGAAGTTATAAGCTCTTGACAGCTCTCACAAGGACACTCAAGGGCATCTGCGAACAGAAGAACGCGCTTTATAGGGACAAGCCCTCGAAGGGATGCCAACGCACCGCAATGGTCATCATCGGAATGGCTGATGATGACCGCGTCCAACTGAAATACTCGATGACGCGCCAATGCCTTTCGCAGGGCTCCTGTTTGATTGCCGGTGTCGATCAGAATGGCCGATCCTTGCGAGCGGAGCAAAAATGCGTCTCCCTGGCCCACGTCAAGCATAATGAGCTCATCTTTCTCGAACAGACGACAGAGATTGAAAGCAAGAAGCGTGCAGAGGAGGACAAGCCCGACCCCTTTTGCGAGAAAGCGCAACGTCAGCTGCGGCCAAAAGCGCCAAAGCAACATAGCGCAGGCCACCGTTAGCCCAATCATAGGCGCCATCGCTACATCGATAGGTATGGCTGCATGCGGAATCGATGCGAAACAGCGGGATAGCATCTTGAGTAGCAAGCAGGGCGCCATAAGTGGCGCCATCACAAGGGCGCTCAGACCAGGCACAAAAAGCATAAGGAGAACGCCCAGAAAACTGCAGAGGCACGAAAGACTGAATATGGGAGCGGCAACGATATTGGCCAAGGGCGCGACAAGGGAAATCTGGGAGAAGAGCGCGGCGGTATAGGGCAAAGTCAGCATTAAAGAAGCCAGACTTAAGCTCAGCGGTGCCACGACCCACTTCTGAAGCTTTTCCGGTACTCTCGAGAACCAAGAGGCGATAAGCGGGGCAAATAGAATGATTCCCAGAGTCGAGGCAAGAGAAAGAACAAAAGAGGGCGAAAGACTCTGCCAAGGATCGAATGCGATAAATAGCCAGATACAAAGCCCCAGAGCGTTGAGACTTGCCGCACGCCGATGAGCAAAGCGCGCAAGGATCGCGCAGCAAGTCATGGCAAATGCTCGCAGCGTCGAGATGGCGAAGCCAGAGAAGAACACAAAGGCTAAAAGAACGGTGATGAGCGCCACGGAGCGCAGTTTTAAGGAAAGTCCCCACTGGCTAAGAAATGCGGCACTGAGAGCGCTGACCAAAGACAGGTGAGCACCTGAGACGGCTACGAGATGGGCAAGACCACTAAGCTGAAAGTTAGGATAATCATCGGTCTGATCAAGTGCGGCTCGATAACCACAAACCAAAGCCAAAGCCAAATCAGATCCCGGATGATTCGCATCGCTGAGCATCTCAACGACACGGCGTCTTTGCTGAATCACCCAATCTCTGAGATCCAGAAAACTTGCAGGTACCCGGATGATTTCAGAGGGATGACTAAGCTCAAGGCCAATGCCTTGAGAGATCCAATACCCTTTCTTGCTAAGGTCCAAAGCTCGAAGGCGACCTTTCATTTCCACAAGTTCGCCAGAAAGAAGTTCGGGCTGGTCGTCTCTCAGTGAAATGAGGACGTTTCGCGATGGTCCAGATATATTTTCAAGGACGCCTTTCGCCCTATATCCGAAAGAGGTCTTCTGCATATCTTCCGCCAAGCGAACACGCCAAACACCCTGCTTCTGGTCGAGGTTTTCCGTTGTTAGCTGTAGAGCCATTACGCCATTAAGGGCAAATACGATACCAAGTGTCAAACCTGTGACCATCCAGCCCAAACGTGGCAATTTTCCTAAGAGGGAAAGAAGAGCGCAGATCAAACTCCCTAACAGAGCCACTCCGAAATAAGCTTGGAGCTTCGCGTCAAAAAGAGATGTTCCTCCAGAGAGTACCAAAGCACAGCCGAGCCAAAGACTCAGACCACCTGCCAGCAGAGATGATATATGGGGGCGACTAGGGAAGCTCATCTTCTGCGAGCCAATCAAATGCTTATGTAGTCCCTTAACGCCGCGAGCTTCTTTGCGCCGATACCCGAGACCCTCTTAAGATCATCGACGCTTTTAAACGGGCCGTTCACGCGTCGGTCTTCGACGATCTTTTGGGCGGTGGCCTCCCCTACACCTTTAAGAGTCATAAGCTCTTCCATCGAAGCCCTATTTATATTGACCTTTCCTTGGGAAGAAGTGCTCTTTACGCCGCCACTCTGAACCGTTTGATTGGCTCCGCCTCCCGGACTTGATTCGAACGACTCTCGACTGGGAACGATGATCTGCTCCCCGTCCTGCAAAAGAGCGGCCAGATTCACCGCATCAAGCGCCGCATTCTCACTAAATCCTCCTGCGGCGGCGATCGCATCGGCTACCCGAGAACCTTCTGTCATCTCCACCAGACCCGGCTGAACGACACAGCCTGCCACGTGAACAAAGATTGACGGTTTTGACTCATCCTGGGCATCGCCCGCCTGGAAAGAGCCGCTTTCCTCTTCCTGCGGCGATGTTGCATCCTCGCCTTCGCCGCCTTTCGAAGACGAAGTTTCCCTTCCATCGACCGAAGATGAGCCCTCAAGGGAAAAGGACGCAGGAGAGCACCAGGGAATAGCCACGAGAACTATGAGGATTAAAGCCAAAAGCACGGCACCTCTATGCGCTTTTGACCGACCTGAAGTTCCTAAGGCAGCTTTGAATTTGATGCGTAATCTCTCAATGAAAGAGACCTGGGCCATGGCTTCCTCCTTCTTTTGGAGGAGGCTACAGACCGTATCCAACTGCGCAGTTCTTTATCTTAAGCCGGTGATTAATCATTTAGGCTTCTAAGACCATCAGAAAGAAAGCTCACATGAGAAGCCTACTTGAACACTTTTACAACAAGAAACCTACACTAGTTATGAAAGTGGTCTGCGATGTGGTGGTCATGGCGCTCGGCGCTATCGCAGAGCTCCTCCACCCACTCTTCAAGAGGAAAAGCAGCCTCAGCAGCCTCAAGATCTGCAATCTTGGCATGAGTCTCCGGCTGACGTGGCATAAAGAGCGTGCAGCAATCAGGGGCATCCTGAGATGACAGATCAAAGGTGCCGAGACGCTGCGCCTCGTCGATGATGTCCAGCTTATCGCTGCCGATCAGAGGCCGAAATACCGGGCAGTCCACCACCGCGTCCGTGGCTCGGATATTATCGAGGGTCTGAGAGGCTACCTGGCCGAGACTCTCACCCGTAACAAGGGCGCCCGCATGTATTCTTTCCGCCAAGCGCTCGGCCACCCGCATCATCAAACGGCGATAAAGCACGATACGCAGAGCTGGAGGTGCGCTTAGTGCGATCTGACGCTGATAATCCCCGAAGGGCACCACGTAGAAAGCCTCGATGCAACCCGTCTTCGCCAGCACCTCGGCTATGTCGGCAACGAGATACTCAGACACATCGGAAGTTTGAGGACGTCCGGAAAAATGCACTCCAAAGCAACGGGCACCACGACGAGCCATACGCCAGAGAGCCACAGGAGAATCGATGCCCGAGGAAAGCAGCGCGACTACCTTGCCAGAGGAGCCCACAGGAAGGCCTCCTATACCCCGTTTACTCCAGGCATAGATATAGACCGCGTTTTGGACCACCTCTACCCCGACAGTGGCGTCAGGATCCTTCATCTGAACCTTTAATTCGGGAAATGCCTCGCAAAGCACAGAGCCAAGCGCAACGTTCATCTCCATCGAGTTGATGGGAAAGTCGGTGTGGTTGCGACGAGCTTGCACCTTAAAGCTTTTTGGACCTTCCGCCTCGGCCAGCGCGGCGCAGCAGGCCTGGCCCATAAGCTCCATGTCCCGCTCGCATTTAAAGCCCGCGGAGACCCGAGCCACACCGGGAATTCCAAGGATATGGGAAGCGCAATCCAACGCCTTTTGGCTTTCGGTTCCCTCGCGCAAAAAGACGACCAGACGACCGGCTATCCGGTGAATCGTCACCACGGGATAGTCGTTGATAAGCTCTTGAATGTTTTTCTGGAGCTGCTTTTCGAAGGCAGAACGGTTATGGCCTTTCAAGCCGATCTCGTGATAATGCACGAGAATGATTCGCTGAAAGGGCACCGATGCTTCTCGATCGGCGGTCATGGAACAAGGTTAGTGATTCTTCACGTCTATGGACGTGGGATCGTAGGAAACCTCATCATCGGCGATCTCATCAAAGGCCATGGAAAGCGGCTTGGTGTCCGCAGCGCGAGCAATCTCCACCGCGGTTTGAAGTTGGATGGCACGATCGCGCTGGCCACGCATCATATCGTTAATGTCATGGGCGCGCTTCGAGGCAAGAGAACAAAGCAGGAAACGGTCGTTGTCCGTTTCCCCTAGCAATACATCAATTTTGGGATCGATAATGCTCATAGACGATAAGACCTCGTTACTCATCAGCAGTTGCGTTTACGTAAGCTACAAGCTCCTGAACAGCGTCATCAAGCTTGTCGTTGACTAAACAGATATCATAGCGCATTTTTTCGGAAAGCTCTATCTCCGCTCTTTCCATGCGCCGTTTGATGATCTCCTCCGATTCGGTGCCACGACCACGGAGCCGCTCCTCCAATATCTCTAGCGAGGGGGGCTCTACGAATACGAGATGAGCGTCAGGCATTTTGTCCTTAATCTGAAAAGCCCCTTGAACCTCAATCTCAAGTATCACTTGCTTTTGAGCTTCAAGGGCTTTTTCGACGGAGGCCTTAGGCGTGCCATAGTAATTACCCGCATAGCAGGCCCACTCCAAGAGGCCATCTTCAGCTATGAGCTTCTTGAAAGCCTCTTGGGTAAGAAAGTAATAGGTTTCGCCTTCCACTTCCCCAGCACGGGGCGGCCTCGTAGTGGCCGACACAGAAATCCATACATCGGGGACCTCCTCGGCGAGACGAGCAACCAGTGTGCCTTTGCCCGCTCCTGAGGGTCCGGATATGACGAACAGATTTCCGTGACGCATAAAGGCTTTAGCTTAAGCGCTCCAAAAGGGCAGCCTGCTGACGATCGCCAAGACCACGAAGACGACGGCTTTCGGCGATTTGCAGTTCCTTCATAACCTTTTCCGCCTTGGCCTTGCCATAACCGGGAATGGTCTCGATCAAGGTCGACACCTTCATGCGGCCGACGATAGGATCATCTTTCATGTCGAGAACCTTTTTCACCGTAAGTTTGCCAGACTTAAGATCTTCGCGAATCTGGGCACGCTTGGTCCGCGCCGCTTTGGCCTTCTCGAGAGCAGCGGCACGTGCTTCAGGGCTAAGCTGAGGGATTGGCATGAGAGTTATCTCCTTCTATCCGAATGACGGAAAGATACTAGCACTCAAAAAGAGCGCCGTACACGGCACTTTTGAAAAAATAAACGAAAATGGCCAAAAGTCTCACTAAAGTCGACTTTCTACAACTTTTTGTTTACCATTTCCGGCTCTTAGTCGGCATTCTTGCGATCGATTGCCCTCCAGACCGCTTTGTAGACCTCAATTATGGGAATGATCAGGACTGCAAGACCCATCGCGATCAAATAAGCCACCAGATCGAGCTCCGCGAAATTGAATAATCCGGCCAAAAACGGCACTTCGATGACCAGGGTGGTGAGCACAAGCGACAAAGCGAAGGATCCCCAAAGCCATTTGTTGTGATTGTGGAGAGTAAAGAGCGATTGGCGGCGCGAACGCATGTTGAAGGAATGGAACATCTCCACCATTGAAAGTGTGAGAAACGCCATCGTCATGCCTTCGCGGCCCAGCGCAGGATCGGCAAGCACATTGGCGATATCCATCGTACCGAATTCCAGGAAATGCCCGATAAAGTAGCTGAGCAGCGTAAATCCCGCGATCACCGCGCCTTGGAACAGCACATCGACGCCCATGCCTCCGGCGAAGATGCCCTCGTTAGCGTTGCGGGGTTTGCGTTTCATAATGCCCGGCTCCTCAGGCTCCATACCCAAAGCCAAGGCCGGGAACGAATCGGTTATCAGGTTGATCCAGAGCAGATGCACCGGCTGCAAAATCGTAAAGCCCACCATAGTGGCGACAAAGACCGAGATCACCTCGGCAATATTGGAGGAAAGCAAGAACTGGATGGCCTTGCGGATATTGTCGTAGATGTGCCTGCCTTCTTCGACCGCGTTGACGATAGTGGCGAAGTTGTCGTCGGCAAGAACCATATCGGCCACGTTTTTTGTCACGTCGGTGCCGGTGATGCCCATGCCGATGCCGATATCGGCTCGCTTGATCGACGGGGCGTCGTTGACACCGTCACCGGTCATGGCGACGACTTTATTGCGCCTCTTCCATGACTCAACGATACGCACCTTATGCTCTGGCTGCACGCGAGCATAGACGCCAAAATCCTCGATCTGAACGGCCAGTTCCTCGTCGGTGATGCGATCGAGCTGGGCGCCGGTGATGGCCTGCTTGCGATCTGAGATGATTCCGAGCTGCTTGGCGATGGCAACAGCGGTATCGATATGATCTCCCGTGATCATGACGACCCGTATCCCCGCCTGCTGCGCCTCTTTCACCGCCGAGGCGACCTCGACGCGCACGGGATCGATCATGCCGCAAAGGCCGATATAGCAGAGGTCTTGTTCGAGATAAGAGGCCTCCTCTGAGCTGGGCTTTTCGGGCCACTCCCTGCGCGCGGCGCAAAGCACGCGCAAGGCCTCATCTGCCATGGCTTTGTTCTCGGCGAGGATGACGGAGCGATCCTCATCCGTAAGAGGCTCTACCCCCTTTTCGGTAAGCATGGTGGTGCAACGCTTGAGCACCTCGTCGGGAGCGCCTTTGGTGTACTGCACGTAAGCTCCTGAGGGGGTCTCGCAGACCACCGACATCATCTTGCGTCCCGAATCGAAAGGCGCCTCCCCCACCCGCGGGAAGCTTTGCTCCAACTCGGTTTTAAACTGGCCCTCTTTGGCCGCATCGGCCACAAGCGCGGCCTCGGTCGGCTCACCTTTGGCCTCGGACTCATCGACGTCCCACTGGGCATCTGAGGCGAGAGCCATCGCACGGACAAGCTCAGCGGTGTCGTCTCCGTAATGACGCACCACCGTCATACGGTTTTGTGTCAACGTGCCAGTCTTATCGGAGCAGATGATCTGAGTGCAACCCAGCGTCTCGACCGCGGTAAGACGTCGCACGATAGCCGCATGGTGACTCATCTTGGTGACGCCGATGGAAAGCACGATGGTGACCACCGCCACCAAACCCTCGGGGATGGCGGCCACAGCCAGAGAGACGGCTACCATGAAGGTATCGATGACCAGGGTCGGATTGGATAAGAACTCCGATCCGTGGCGCAAAAAGCCCACGCCGAAGATGATCAGGCAGATGACGATAACGCCGATGGTGAGAATCTTTGAGAGCTCGGCCAGCTTGATTTGCAGTGGCGTTCTCTCCTCAACGGCCGTGTTGATGGAACCGGCGATCTTACCCATCTCCGTTTTCATGCCGGTATCGACTACGACCGCACGGCCTCGACCATAGACCACGGTCGAGCCCATATAGGCCATATTGCGACGATCGCCCAGGGAAACGTCATCGCTTCCCGCCTCTATAACCAGCGCCTCGTCGGTCTTGTCGACGGGAAGCGATTCGCCGGTCAGCGCCGATTCCTCAATTTTCAGCGAGGCGCATTCCACGATGCGGCAATCGGCGGGAACGGCGTCACCCGCTTCGAGAAGAATCACATCGCCAGGAACAAGCTCCTCACTCTTGAGCTCGAGAAGCTTGCCGTCACGTATCACCTTTGACGTCGCGGCGGCCATCTCCTGGAGAGCCTCAAGAGCTTCTTCGGCCTTACTCTCCTGAACCACTCCTAAGACGGCATTGAGCACGACTACAAAGAGGATGATGACCACATCGGCGATGTCTGACTCACCTTGGACAGCCCCTGCCACCGCTGAAATGATGGCGGCTACGATCAAAAGAATGATCATCGGGTCGGCAAGCTGGGATAAGAAACGCTTCCAGAGCGGATCTTTTTTCGCCTCGTCCAGCTTGTTTGGACCGAAATCCGCCAAACGCGATTGAGCCACCTGTGAGCTGAGACCATTCTCTTGAGATGTCTCAAGCCCCTTTATGACACTCTCAGCTGTCTCGAGATATGCTTGCATAAGACCCTAAGCCTTCCGAAAAGTTCCTTACGATTTTTCCGAATTGACGTTCCGAATTGACGTTCCTTATTCATGTTCCAAGTAATTACTCATGCTCTAAGTAATTATTCATGTTCAAATGATCGCTAACGCTCCAAGTAATCACTCATGTTCCAAGTAATTTTGAACTTAGAAGCCATTCACTTCCGCGGCGATAGCTTCGAAGGCCGCTACCGGATCATCGGCGGCCGTAATAGGACGTCCGACCACGATATGGGAGGCACCCGACTCAAAGGCGCTGAGCGGAGTAGCCACACGGCTTTGATCGCCCAGTGCCGCTCCCGCAGGACGAACACCAGGGGTCACGATAAAGGCCTCAGGACCAAGAGCTTCTCGCAGCATAGCCGCCTCCTGCGGCGAGGCTACAACACCCGTTAACCCGGACTGCCGAGCCTGAGAGGCTAAAGCCAGTACCTGCTCTCTCAAAGGCCGCGTGACGCCGGATTCCTGGAGCGCCTCATCATTCATGCTGGTGAGCACCGTGATGCCAAGGGTGGCTGGAGCGGCATTACCTAACTCGCTCGCTCCGGCGAGAGCGCCTCGCACGCCCGCCTCCATCATAGCTCGGCCACCCACGGCGTGCATGGTCAGCATGTCGGCACCGCTAGCGGCCGCCGAGCGAGCCGCGCCCTCCACTTGATGAGGAATATCGTGGAATTTGAGATCCAAAAAGACGTTGAAACCACGGCGCTTGAACATCTTGATGATGGAAGGACCCTCGGCATAGTAAAGCGTCATGCCCACCTTCACCCAGCGAGCTTTACCTGAGAGCTTGTCGGCCAAGTCTATAGCCTGCCAAGCGTCGCAGTCCAAAGCCACGATGATGCGCTCAGAAGCCGGAATGGTGTTGAAATCTACTTCCATTGCAACGCTCCTATCAACTCATTCACGTCGTTTACTCCTTGGGCCTCGCAGTAGTCGATCAAACCATCGATTACCTCGACGCTGGCCTCGGGATTTATGAAATTGGCTGTTCCTACCGCCACCGCCGTGGCACCAGCCAGCATAAACTCGACCGCGTCGGTCCCATTCGTGATGCCGCCCATGCCCAAAATGGGAATGGACACCGCCTGATGGCACTGCCACACCATGCGAAGCGCCACCGGTTTGACCGCCGGCCCCGAAAGACCGCCCACCACTCGTGCGAGAAGAGGTCGGCGCCGCTTGGCATCGATAGCCATGCCTAAAAGGGTGTTGATCAGGGATATCGCATCAGCGCCACTAGCCTCGGCGGCCTTGGCGATCTCGGTGATATCGGTGACGTTGGGAGTCAGTTTAACGATGAGGGGGCGGCGGGTTACCTCACGGCAGCGTTTCACCACGGTCTCGACACTCGGTCGATGACACCCCATGGTCATGCCTCCCGCATCCACGTTAGGACAAGAGATATTGACCTCATAAGCCCCGACCGGCGCATCCTCCAACGCCTCAATGACTTGGACGTATTCGTCGAAGCTATGGCCTGAGACGTTCACGATGACAAGCGCGCCCTGCTCGGCTAACCAGGGAAGCTCATGAGCCTTCAGTGCCTCCACGCCGGGGTTTTGCAGGCCAATCGAATTCAGCATGCCTGAAGGGGTCTCGGCGATGCGAGGGCTTGCGTTTCCCTCCCACCCATGAAGTGAGACGCCCTTAGTGGTCACGGCTCCAAGTGAGGCCACCGACACGAAATCGCTGTACTCCCTGCCCGCGCCAAAGGTTCCCGAAGCCACGGTCACGGGGTTTTTCATGGTAAGACCGCCCAGATTTACCGAAAGTGAGACCGAGGTTTCCCGAGGTACTCTCATGACCAGACCACCTCCTGTCCACTAAAGACAGGTCCATCGATACAGGAACGCTTTTTTCCGGCCACGGTGTCTACCACGCAGGACAGACAGGCCCCGATGCCACACGCCATGCGACGTTCCATGGAAAGCTCGCAGAAGACACCGTGGTCTTTGGCCTGAGCGACGACGATCTTCATCAGAGGTTCCGGCCCGCATACGGCCAGATAGTCATAAGGTCGTCCCTCACCTTCGGCATCATTGAGAGCTTGATCCACCAAAGGGGTGCAAAAACCGGAGAAACCGAAGCTCCCATCGTCGGTGGAGCAGCGCGGCGGCGTCTCGAGAAGCGCTTCGTAGCGCTCCCGCGCGACAAGAGCGTCAACCGTTTGGGCACCGAGAATCACATCAAGTTCGCGGCCTGTGGCCATAAGTTCGTCGGCGAGCATGAACAGAGGAGCCGCCCCGACACCTCCGGCCACCAAAAGGCAACGCGAGGCATCCTTGGGTACCTCCCAGCCACGACCAACCGGACCGATGATCTCGGTGCTCTCACCCACCTGAAGTCCAGTCATGTGATCGGTACCGAATCCGACCACCTGATAGAGCACCTCGAGCATACCGGCGTCTCTATCGCAGTCGTAGATCGAAAAAGGACGACGCAAGATGTGATCGTTCATGGCGGGCAGGCGCATATGCACAAACTGCCCAGGCTTAATACGAGCGGCGATCTGCGGAGCCGCAAGCTTCATCAGATGAAGCCCCGGTCCCACCTTCTCGTTTGCGACGATGGCCGCTTGCTCATTTACCAGTCCTGGCATGACGCTTCCTCAATCCTTTTGGGTTTTATGGGGGTCGCTCCACTGCGGTATGTCCTGAAGAGCCACGATATCCAGGCCCATTTCCCGAGCCACTTCCATACCCGAGACCATGGCTTGCGCGGCCGCAAGCGTCGTCACATAGGTCACGCCATAGCGTACGGCAGCCATGCGAAGCTCATAGCCATCGTCTCGCGTGATGGTTCCGTAGGGTGTGTTGATCATGAAGGAGAGCTCCCCGTCGGCGATGCGCTGGAGAATGTCGGACCCCTCGTGGAGCTTGGGAATCTCCTCGCATTCGATGCCCGCCGAACGCAGGGTTCGGGCCGTACCGCCCGTGGCGATGATCTTAAAGCCGAGACGGCGAATCTCTCGCGCGATACCGTCGATCAGCCTCTTATCACGATCGTTGACCGTGATGAACGCCGAACCGTTCAGGGGCAGATCGTAGTCGATGGCGAGCTGGGTCTTGATATAGGCCGCCGGGAAGTTACGCGCGATGCCCATAACCTCACCGGTGGATTTCATCTCCGGTCCGAGCACCACGTCGGTGCCGGGGAATCGCCCGAAGGGCATGACCGCCTCTTTGACGCTGAAATGATCCATGCGCCGCTCATCGGAGGGCAGATCAAAGTCGGGAATCATCTCACCGGCCATGATACGGGCCGCGATCTTCGCAAGCGGCACACCGGTGGCTTTTGAGATGAAGGGCACCGTGCGGCTCGCCCGAGGATTGGCCTCGATGACGTAGATGATCGAGTCTTTGATGGCGAATTGAATGTTGATGAGGCCCTTTACCTGCAGTCTGAGCGCTATGCGACGCGCGATGGTGCGCAGGTTGGCCTGTACGGCCTCGGAAAGGGAAAACGGCGGTATGCAGCAGGCCGAATCACCCGAGTGAATGCCCGCCATCTCGATGTGCTCGAGGATGCCGCCGATATAGACCGTCTCACCATCGCAGAGGGCGTCCAGATCAACCTCCACGGCGCCTTCGAGGAAGCGGTCAAGATAGACCGGATGATCGGGAGAGACGCGGGTGGCCTCGGCCATGTAGCGCTCCAGCTGGCTGCCATCGTAGACGATGGCCATGCCCCGGCCGCCGAGCACGTAGCTCGGACGCACGAGCAGCGGAAAACCGATACGATCGGCCACAGCGCAGGCCTCCTCGAAGGCCGACGCCATGCCGCTTGCCGGGTAGGCGATCCCCATCTCATCCAAAAGCGCCGAGAAGCGGTCACGATCCTCAGCCAGATCGATGGATTCGGGACTTGTGCCCATGATGGGCACACCGGCCTCCTCAAGTGCTTTCGCAAGCTTCAACGGCGTCTGGCCGCCGAGGGTGACAATCACCCCGTCAGGATCCTCCACCTCGACGATATCCATGACATCTTCGAAGGTCAGCGGCTCGAAGTAGAGCTTATCAGAGGTGTCGTAGTCGGTGGATACGGTCTCAGGATTGCAATTCACCATAATGGTCTCGAAGCCGGCGTCTGAAAGCGCGTAGCTGGCATGGACGCAGCAGTAGTCAAATTCGATACCCTGGCCGATTCGGTTGGGACCAGCGCCTAAGATCATGACCCGCTTCTTGGTTTTCGGCGAGGTCTCATTCTCGGCGTTGTCGTAGGTCTTGTAGTGATACGCGGTTGTCGAGGGAAACTCCGCCGCGCAGGTGTCCACTGTCTTAAACGCGGGGATCACATGGAGGGTCTTGCGCGCCATGCGCACGTCTTTTTCGCTCGATCCTACCAAGTAGGCGATCTGGCGATCGGAAAGGCCGTAGCGCTTCGCCACCAGGAGCGCGTCGTGGTCCAAATCCTCCAGCTTCAAATGCGAGAGGGCCTGTTGGATGGCCACGATGTCCGAGATGCGCGAGAGGAAGAACTCATCGATACCGGTGAGCTCGAAGAGCCGATCGATGCTCCAGCCTCGACGCAGAGCCTCAGCTAAGTAGTAGATGCGATCGGCCGTGGGCCGGTGTACCTTTCCCACCAGCTCCTCATCGCTCATTCCACTCAGATTCTCTCCAAGGCCATCGGCGCCAAGGCCGTTGTGTCCTACCTCAAGCGAGCGCATGGCCTTACCGAAAGACTCCTCGAAGGTACGCCCGATAGCCATGACCTCGCCGACGGCTTTCATGCGGGTAGTGAGCGTGTCATCTGAGCCTTGGAACTTCTCGAAGGCAAAGCGAGGCACCTTCACCACGCAATAGTCGATGGAGGGCTCAAAGGCCGCGGGAGTGGCCTTGGTGATGTCGTTGATGATCTCATCAAGCGTATATCCCACAGCGAGCTGGGCCGCAGCCTTGGCGATAGGAAAGCCGGTGGCTTTCGACGCCAAAGCGGAGGAGCGGGATACACGCGGATTCATCTCGATGATGACCATTCGTCCGTTTTCCGGGTTGATGGCGAACTGCACGTTGGAGCCGCCCGTCTCCACACCGATTTTCTCCAGAATGGCAAGGGACGCCACACGCATGCGCTGGTATTCCACATCCGAGAGGGTCTGAGCCGGCGCCACCGTAATGGAATCACCTGTGTGCACGCCCATCGGATCGAGGTTTTCGATGGAGCAGACGATGATGCCGTTTCCGGCACGGTCGCGCATTACCTCCATCTCGAACTCTTTCCAACCCTCGATGGACTCTTCGACCAGCACCTCGCCCGCCGGAGAAAGCTCAATGCCCTGAGCCACGATATGCCGCAGTTCATCCAGATCATGAGCGATGCCGCCTCCGGCTCCGCCTAACGTGTAGGAGGGCCGAAGCACCACCGGAAATCCCAGGCGCTCTACGATCTCCTCAGCCTCCTGCACCGAGTAGGCGTATCCACTCCGTGCGGTTTCGATGCCCAGATCCTCCATGCATTCGTTGAAGAGCTTGCGATCCTCGCCGCGCTCGATGGCCTCCAGATCGCAACCGATCATCTCGACGCCATAGGTCTCAAGCACGCCAGAGCGCGCCAAGGCCACGGCCGTGTTAAGGCCCGTTTGGCCGCCCAAAGTCGGCAGCAGCGCATCGGGGCGCTCCTCCTTGATCACCTTCTCCACAAACGAGGGGGTGATGGGCTCCACGTAGGTGCGATCAGCAAGCTCAGGATCGGTCATGATGGTCGCGGGATTGGAGTTGACCAAAATCACGCGATAGCCGTCGGCTTTAAGCACCTTGCAGGCTTGGGCGCCCGAGTAGTCGAACTCGCAGGCCTGACCGATGACGATAGGGCCTGAGCCGATGACAAGAATTGAATGAATATCTTCTCGTTTAGGCATTTGAGACTGCCCCTCCCTTCCCAAATGTCTCCTCGGCGCAAAGAACCGTTTCCGCTCCTGCTGCGTCTGCTACCGGTGGTTTAGCCACACCGAAGCGCCAGCGGGACAGACGATCCTTGGCTATGTCGATGTCCAGGTAATCTTTATCCCCCTCCATCAGGCGGGTGAAGGCTTGGAACAGGTAATGGGCGTCGGTGGGTCCCGGCGAGGCCTCAGGATGATACTGGACGCTGAACGCGGGAATATCCAGACAGGCGATGCCCTCGGCGGTGCCGTCGTTTAAGTTCACGTGGGTCAGTCGAATACGCCCGAAACGATCGTTTGCTACCACCGGCGCGATGCGGCGCGTGGTCCAATAGCGCAGGTCATCGGGATGCTCACTGAGACCACCAGACAATTCGGGGATTAAAGGTCCGAGACTCTCAAACACCAGGCCGAAGCCATGATTTTGAGCCGTGATCTCCACACGGCCGGTCATCAGGTTCATAACCGGCTGATTGCCGCCGTGGTGGCCGAACTTCAGTTTCTCGATCTGGGCGCCGGCGGCTTTGCAGATCATTTGATGTCCAAGGCAGATACCGAAGATGGGCACCTTGCCTAAAAGTTTTCGCACCTGGTTGTATGTGGCCTCCACAGCCTCCGGATCCCCGGGGCCGTTGGAGAGAAACACCCCATCTGGGGCCAGCTCCAACACCTCTTCGGCCTTGGTATCCCACGGGACGATCGTGACCTCACAACCCACGCGCACCAGGTTTTCCAAGATCGAGCGCTTGGCGCCGCAATCATAGGCCAAAACCTTAAATCGCGGCTCCTCCGCCTCGACGACCGCGAAGGAATGCAGCTCCTTATTGCCCTCGAAATGCTGGCTTTCCTCAATGGAGACGGTCGCTGCCAGATTGACGCCGATGATGGACTCGCTCGCCCGTACTTTCTCAAGCAAGATGGCCTCATCGGTTTCTATGGTGGATATCACGGCGCGCTGAGCTCCGTGGTCGCGAATATGGCGCACCAAAGCCCTCGTATCGATTCCCTCGATGGCCACGACGTTATAGGCCTTCAGAAACTCCGGCAGACTTGAGGTGGAGCGCCAATTGGAAGGGGTTTGGCACATATCTCGCACCACCAGACCGCGCAAGGCAGGCTCCTTGGCCTGGACGTCGTCTTTATTGACACCATAATTGCCGATCTGGGGATAGGTCATCACGACAATCTGCCCCGCATAGGAAGGATCGGTGATCACCTCGAGATACCCCTCAAGGGCGGTATTGAAGCATATTTCGCCGAATACCTCGCCTTGGGCCGCCGCCGCGCTTCCATGAAAGACGGTACCATCCTCCAAAACCAAGACCGCGGGCCTAAACGGCGGCTTGGAGGTGTTCGCCAATAAAAGGTCACTTACATTACTCAACGATCGTTCCTTCCTTCATTTTCGCAACGCCTCCCACGTAAACGTCGGTGGCGCGTCCAATCAGTTCTTGACCGATAAAGGCCGAGTTTCTCGCTTTAGACTCGAACTCATCAGCCGAGACGGTCCAGCGAATCTCCGGATCGAAGACCGTGATGTTCGCCTTGCTTCCCGCCCGGAGGCTCACCGGCTCAAGGTTTAAGATCTCTCGGGGCTTCACGGCCATAAGCTCTACGAGCCGCTGGTAGTCGATGATTCCCCGACGAACCAGGTTCGTGAGCACCAGACCAAGGGAGGTCTCGATGCCGATCATCCCGAAGGGAGCAAGCTCGAACTCCCGATCCTTCTCCCAGGCTGTATGGGGGGCATGATCGGTGACGATCACATCCACCGAACCATCCTCAACGCCCTGAATCAGGGCCAGGGCGTCTTCGGGAGTCCGAAGAGGTGGATTTACCTTAAAGGAGGTGTTGTAATCCTCCCCGATATCGTCCTCGGAGAGGAACATGTGATGAGGAGTCACCTCACAGGTCACCGGCAGTCCCTCTTCCTTGGCGTCCCTCACCAGGTCAAGGCCACGCTCGGTGGTGATGTGTTGAATGTGAAGCGGGGTGCCCGTCATACGACAGATGGCTATATCGCGGGCGATCTCACACTCCTCCCCTTCGGCCGGCCAACCCGCCAGCCCGAGGCGTGTGCTCACCACTCCTTCGTTGACCTGGCCCTCTCCCACCAACGCATCCACTTGGCAGTGAACCATGACCGGCACGTTGAAGGGCTTGGCGTATTCCATGACCCGTCTGAACATGCCAGCGTCCTGAACACCGCGGCCATCATCGGTGAAGGCCTTTGCTCCCCGGGCGACCATATCGCCCATCTCGGAGAGGCTTTCGCCCTGAAGGCCTTTGGTGCAGGCTCCTGAGGGAATCACCTCGCAAGAGGCGGTCTCCTCAGCGCGCTTGACGATGAACTCCACCGCCGCGCCGTCATCAATGACCGGCTTTGTGTTGGGCATGGCGCAGACGGTCGTAAAGCCGCCATGCACCGCCGCCCGCGTGCCGCTGGCGATGTCCTCCTTTTGCTCATATCCGGGTTCACGCAGATGAACGTGGATATCTACAAGTCCTGGCACGATGATCTTGCCGACCATGTCACGCACCTCAAGTTCTTCGGCGAGGTTCTCGTAGGCCGCCTGGTCGAGATCTTCGCCCACCACGGCGATGCGATCCTTCTCGATCAAAAGATCCCCCACCATGTCCAAACCGACCTGGGGATCCACGAGATGACCACCTTTAAGCATCAAAGCCATCGTTGGAACCTCCTAACAAGAGAAAGAGCGCGGCCATGCGCACCAGCACACCCGCATACACCTGATCCAAAATCACCGAACGCTGGGGATGATCGGCCATGAAGCTGTCCAACTCAACCCCGCGGTTGATGGGCCCAGGATGGCAGATGATCGCGTCGGGCTTCATCAGCTTATCTCGGCTTTGGGTAAGCCCGTAAAGTTGATTGTATTCTCGCAGACTCGGGAAAGGAGCGCCCTCGAGACGCTCTTGCTGAATGCGAAGCATATAGACCACATCGAGATCCGGCAGCACCTCATCGAGCTTATTGCTCGCGTAATCGGCACCGAGCACGTCGGGCCGAGCCGGCATAAGGGTCTGGGGCGCGATGACGCTCACCTGAGCGCCCATGATCTTAAGCGCCGGGATCAGGGAGCCACACACCCGCGAATGGAGGATGTCTCCGACGATGCCCACGTGGAGGTTTTCGAAACTCCCCTTAGCCTCCCAGATCGAATAGAGATCGAGCAGAGCCTGAGTGGGATGCTGATGCTTGCCATCACCTGCGTCGATCACGTGAACACCGGATATATCGGCAATCTTGCGCGGAACACCCGCGTGACGGTCGCGCACGACGATAAGGTCGATCTTATAGGAGCAGAGAGTCTCCACGGTATCGCTGAGGCTCTCTCCCTTGACCGTCGAGGTGGACGAACCGCCAAAGTTGAGACTATCCGCCGACAGACGCTTCTCGGCGATCTCGAAAGAGGAACGGGTACGCGTCGAGGGTTCGTTGAACATGTTGACGATGGTAAAACCGCGCAGCGTCGGGACCTTTTTCATGCGACGCTCGTTGATCTGCTTGAACGTTCGGGCCGTCTCAAGCAACATCATGATGTCCTCGGCGGAGTATTCCCTGATGTCGATCAGATGCTTATGGGGAAAGGCCATGCTATCACTCCTCTCCCGCACTATCGTCATCCGATAAAGTCAGGGCAGCGCGCTGGGCCTCCATCTGTGCGTGATTGAGTCCGGCTCCCGCGCGACGACCCGGTGCCACCTCAAGCACCTCCACGTCGCTGTGGCCATCTACCTCATCAAGGAAGAGCCGCACGCTTTCATCGGCGGAGGATGGAACGTTTTTGCCGACGTAGTCGGCGCGGATCGGCAGTTCCCGATGTCCTCGGTCAACCAACACGGCCAGCTGGACATTGGCGGGACGTCCGATATCCATAAGGGCGTCGAGGGCGGCGCGGATGGTTCGGCCGGTGTATAAGACGTCGTCCACCAGTACGACACTCATCCCGTCAAGATCAAACGAGATCTCGGTGGCGTGTACGGCGGGTGCGAAATTGGTCATGAAATCGTCGCGATAGAAGCTGATGTCCAATTTTCCCAGCGGTACGTTTTTACCCTCGATATCGGCGATTCGCGCAGCCAAACGCTTGGCGAGCACGTAACCGCGCGTCACGATCCCCACCAGAGCCAAATTATCGGCGCCTTTGTTCGCCTCAAGGATCTGGTGGGCCATTCGCGTGATCGAACGCTCAATTTCCTGAGCGTCCATGCAAATGGACTTTACCGGCGTAGTCCTCATCCACCCAGTCTCCTTTCTGTCTTAGGCCATAGAAAAAGAGCCCCTGCCAAGCGGCAAAGGCTCTTGAATTTCAGAATAACTATAGCAAGCAGTTTCATTCATAGCACAACCTTGTCGGTCTCTCTGTACCGCATTTAAAGGGTGCTTCCAGTATAGAAAAAATCGCGCTTTTTTAAACCCCTCTCGAAACATTTTTCAAATTCGAAAGGGAGCAGGGATAAGGCGAAACGAGTCCGATCGAGACCTAGACCTCGTCTTCCCCGTGAGCGTCAAGCGCCTCTTTGGCCATCGAAAGTTCCGCTTGAACCTCGGGCGCCGTCTCGAGAAGCTTCGTGCCGCAGTTCATGCAGAACACGTTATCCGCATGCACCACCGATCCGCAGGATGGGCAGATGTTTTCGGGAGCCTCAAGATCGCTCTCGCCCTCAATGGTGACGGTCTCCTCGATGACCTCATCACTCACGGGCGTGGGGCGCGCCTCAGCCGCCGAGGTTCCGCAACCGGAGCAGAACAGATCACGGCTCGACATCTTGGTTCCGCACACCGCGCAACGATAGCTGCGAGAGGGTTTCGCGGCCGATTTCTCCTTGACGATCTCGGCGAGCTTTTCCTGGCACTCTTGGCGCTCGGCATCGCAAGCCGCTATGGCCTCGTAGAGATCCGGGTATTCGGCGCTTTTGTAGGGATTGTTTTTCGTCTCCTCGTAGATGTTGGCGCCCAATTGAGCCACCAACTTGAGGCGACGACGATTAATTTCACGTATTTGACTGTTGAGCTTGAAGGTGCGGCTACTGCGACCAGCAGCGTCTTTGCCGCGGGATAACGTGCTACTCAAATCATCGAGAAAGCCCATGATCGTCCTTTCCATGAATTGGTAGATGCCGATAGCTCTAGTTTAACGAGGACGCAAGCCTCCGTTGAGTGTTTATCTTGTGACGGCGGTTTGACAGGAGTATGAGGCCTCACCATCAAAGTATCGATCCAATCGACCACCGAATCCACCGAGCACATCCTCCCTCTCAGACCTTAGGCCTCACCATCACGTGCGGCGCTCTTCTGCTGCTCCTGCCTCTTCTTGAGGGACAGATAGACGCTCGGACCCATGGGGCTGTCATTCATGCGCATGAGCTGGCGGCGACGCAGGAGATAGAAAGGCGACATAAACCCGCTCCAGATGTGCACCAGACGCGTGAACGGCACGCTAAGAAAGATCATGAGGCCAACGAAGATATGCATCTTGTTCCAAATGGGAGCGTCCACCAAGTAGGTCCAGGCCTCCGGATTAAGCGTGACGATGCCCTTGGCCCAGTTACCGAAGGCGATAAGCTCATGACCTGATCGATCGGTACGGAAGGCATTGATCACACAGGCGGCGCCAAGGCAGAGCACGGCGAGGATCAAAATCAACACGAGCCAGTCGGTCGGTCGCGTGCTGGCTTGAACACGCGGATTGGTCATGCGACGATAGATGATGAATGCCATACCGACTAAAGCCATGATGCAGGCCATGCCACCGATCGCTATCTCAGCCATCTGATGGATCGCAGGCTTGAGACCTACGGCGTTAAGCAGCGGCTCCGGTGTAAACAGCCCGAAGAAATGGCCAAAGAATAGCAGGAGCACGCCAATGTGGAACAGGTTGAAGCCCGGTCCGGTCTGTCTGCCGCCCATGATCTTTGAGCTTTGGCTTTTCCAAGAATAGGGTGCGACCAACCAGCGAACGAAACTTCCTCCGAGAAAGGCAACGATGACCACATAGGGCAAAACCTGAAAGATGGCGAAATGCCAAAAGGCACTGAAATCATCCATGGCTTATTTCTCCTCCTTGGTTGCCATCTTATAGTTCTCGAAGGTCGGGGTGATCTTCCTATCCATAGGACCTCCAAAAATCTTCTCCGCCCGATAGCAAATATCCTCGCCACCGCCCGCGTTAAAGCCTTCGGAGCCCTGCTCGTAGACGCTCACACGGCTATTGCGATTGGCAGTCGGCACCACGAAACGATCCTCATGGTTGGCGATAGCGAGCAATTTATGCATATCGCTAATATCTTGTACGGTCAGACCCAGACGTCCCAGCTGAGCGCTCTCGGCAATATCGGCTAGGTCTGAGGCGGGCACTTGGCTTTGGAGGAACTGCTCGATACCGGCTTTTTCGCTGTAGGCGCGCATGATGGTTCGCTCCGCCTGCAGCTTCTCAAGCACCCGATAGACGGCGTCGACGTTTCCGCCGGTCAGAAGATTCGCGAGGTACTGCAGCGGGATGCGCAGACTGTTCACGTCGGGTATGAAGCCTCGAGCATTGAGCTCACCCGCGTCGACGGCTGCCGAGATCGGTGAGAGCGGTGGCACGTACCAAACCATCGGCAGCGTCCGGTATTCCGGATGAAGCGGCAGAGCGATACCCCACTTAACGATCATCTTATAGATCGGTGAGTGGATGGCGGCATCGATCCAATCCTGGGTGATGCCCGCCTCTAATGCGGCCTTTTGAATGACGGGATCGTTTGGATCCAGGAAAACCGAGCGCTGCGCCTCGTAGAGAGCGGCGTCGTCCTCGATGGATGCGACCTCCTTGATGCGATCGGCGTCATAGAAGATCACTCCCACATAACGGATGCGACCCGTGCAGGTCTCCGAGCAGACGGTAGGCATTCCCGACTCGATGCGCGGATAGCAGAAGATACACTTCTCAGCCTTGCCGCTCGACCAGTTGTAATAGACCTTCTTGTAGGGGCAGCCGGTCATGCACATACGCCAGCCCTTGCATTTGTCCTGATCCACAAGGACAATGCCATCTTCCTCGCGCTTATAGATGGACCCGGAGGGACAAGAGGCCACACAGCCGGGATTCAGGCAATGCTCGCAGAGACGCGGAAGATAGAACATGAAGGTCTCGGCGTACTGAGCGTAGATCTCTCGCTGAACCCGGTTAAGGTTGATGTCCTCGACGGTATTGATGTCAACGCCACCCAAATCGTCATCCCAAGCGGCGCTTCCCTGCACCTTCTTCATCTTCTTGCCAGTGATGTAGGACACCGGTCGTGCCGTCGGGAACGTGCTTTGACGGGGTGCTTTTTGAAGCTTTTGATAGTCGAAGGTGTAGGGCTCGTAGTACTCGTCGATGGTGGGCATGCGGCCGTTGGAGAAGATATTGGCAAGCACCTTCAGCCGCGAGCCGCGACGCAGACTCAACTTGCCGTGCTTAACCTCCCATCCGCCTTCCCAATGCTCCTGATCCTCCCAGCGCTTCGGGTAGCCGATACCGGGCTTGGTCTCCACGTTGTTGAACCATATATATTCCACACCGGGACGATTGGTCCAGACGTTCTTGCACGTCACAGAACAGGTATGACAACCGATGCACTTATCTAGGTTTAAGACCATCGAAACCTGTGCACGAATTCTCATAAGTTACCTCCAGCAGTTATTGACGCGTACCTACTCAAGTCGGGGCCTGAGACCGCCTTCCTAAGCAGGCAAACCATCCTCGAGCCAATCCACCTTGTCCATCTTGCGCAGCCAGATGAAGTCGTCGCGATTTGGACTGATGGTTCCGTAGTAGTTGAACGAATAGGACAACTGAGCGTAGCCGCCGATCATGTGGGTGGGATTGAGAAGCACACGCGTAGGCGAATTGTGATCGCCGCCACGTATGCCGGTAAGCTCGGAACCGGGCGTGTTCACGGTCTTCTCCGTCGCATGCATCATGATGCTCAGTCCCTCGGGAAGACGAGAGGACAGAATGGCTCGGGCCACGACAGCGCCGTTTCCATTCCAAGCTTCGACCCAGTCGTTATCCTCTATGGCACCTCGCTTGGCATCGATCTCATTCACCCAAATGACTGGGCCACCACGAGATAAGGCCAGCATGCGTTCGTTATCGAAATAGGTGGAGTGGATGCCCCACTTTTGATGGACGGTCATCATGTTGAGCATGATCGGCCTATTGCCGTTGGGCTTAAACTCCTTGAACTGAGCAAGTGCCCGCTGATCCGCGGGAGCGCGGTACTGAGGGAAGGACTGTCCAAAAGCCCTCATCCAAGCATGATCCTGGTAGAACTGCTGCCTGCCCGTCAGGGTACGCCATGGAAGCAGGAGATTCACGTTTTGCCAGAAGGCCACATAGGGAAACTCGTCGTTTTCCGTACCGGACCAATCGGGAGCCGTGAAGGTCTTTTGAGGACGAATCTGCAGGTCATCGAACGTGAGCTTATCACCTTGATGATCCACGGAAAGATAGCTTCCGTCCACACCCGTCTGCTGTTTGACGAAATCCCAGCTGCGATAGGCCAATGAGCCATTGGTCTCCGGGGACACCCGCATGATGAAGTTAGCCCAATCCACGGCGGTGTCCATGGAAGGCCTTCCCTTGCCGACGCCTTCAGAAACCAGACCGTTCATCTGGCCGAGCTCTTTGATCTCCTCATCCAGGTTCCAGACTATGCCGCGGTTTCCACCTCCGTGTTCGCTTAGCAGCGGACCCAAGGAGGTGAACTTCTCGTAAATCTGGGTGTAGTTTCGCTCGATCACGGAGATATGCGGGGCGGTCTTTCCGGGAATCAGATCGCACTCGCCCTTGAACCAGCGCTTTACCTCAAGAGGTTGACCCAGCTCCGAGGCCGAATCATGGCCGAGTGGGGTCAGCATGACATCATCGACGCTGCTAAAGATCTCCGGGTGCTCCGAGGCTAACTCGGACACTTTTTTGGCTATGAGCTTAAACGTATCCCAATCGCTGCGACTCTCAAACGAGCAGGAGACCGCCTTGACGAAGGGGTGAATGAAGCTGTGCATGTCGGTGGTGTTGATGTCATCCTTCTCGTAGAAGGTCGCCGCCGGCAAAACGATGTCGGAATACACCGAGGTGGTGCTCATGCGAAAATCGATGTTGACCAGCAGATCCAACTTGCCGATGGGCTCGTCGCGCCACTGCACCATCTCAGGCTTCAGTCCCGCTTCCCCATCTCCGAGCTCCTCGCCCAAGATGCCCGACTGAGCTCCAAGAAGATGCTTGACGAAATACTCTTGCCCTTGCCGGATGAACCCAAAAGGTTCGAGCGCCAAACGAAGAGATTGCGGGGCCAGTTAGCCTCCCCATCTAGATCGGTGCAGGCGAAATCCAAGGCGCCACTCTTTAGTTGATCCACCACATAGCTCACAGTTTCCTTTCCCGCAGCCTCAGCGGCGCCGGCAAGACTCACCGGATTCACGTTGAGCTGGGGAGATGAAGGAAGCCAACCGAGTTTTTCGCTTTGGACGTTAAAGTCGAGGTAGGTTCCATGGTACTCAGAGGGGTCAGCCAAAGGGGACAGCAGGTCCGAAAGCGGAATGCGCTCATAGCGCCACTGGTCCGTGTGCTCGTAGAAATAAGACGTACCGTTCATCTGGCGCACGCTGGGCACCCAGTCCTTGGCAAACGAGTACTCTGCCCAACCGGCCTCCGGTCGAATTTTCTCCTGACCAACATAGTGGCACCAGCCGCCGCCGGGAACGCCACAGGTGCCGCAAAGCAGCAGAAGGTTGATGATGGCACGGTAGGTATTATCGGTTTGATACCACTGATTCACGCCCGCGCCGACGGCGATGCTCGCGCGGCCCTTCGTCTTGGCCGCCGCCTGTGCGAATTCGCGAGCCAGCACTATGGCGTCTTCGGCCTTCACACCGGTGATCACCTCTTGCCATGCCGGGGTAAAAGGAACGTTATCGTAATAGCCATCGGCGCTCTTGCCGCCGAGTCCCCGGTCGATGCCCAGATAAGAGGCCATAAGGTCATAAACCGTGGCCACGTAGACGCTTCCCGACGGAAGATCCAGCTTCTTAACCGGCACCTTGCGGCTAAACACATCGTCGGACTGGATGTTTCCGGTGAAGCCCTCGTGATGAATCCCGCCAAAATAGGGGAAGTGCACGTCCACCACGTCATCCCGACGATCGATCAGGCTAAGCGCCGAGCGAATCTCCGCGCCACTTTCGCCGTCTTGCTGGCGCAAATTCCACTTGCCCAGGTCATGGCCTTCCTCCTGATTCCAGCGATAGCCGATAGATCCTTGAGGTATGGCCAAATGATCGGCCAGTTCATCCCAAACCACCGTCTTCCATTCCGCATCGGAAATGGCCTCGGCTCCTTCAAGATCGCTAGCGCGCAATGTACGACCCGGAACGAAGCCACCGTCGATGGCATCAAGTCGCACCAACATGGGTTGGTCGGTGAAGCGACGGCAATAATCCACGAAGTAGGGCTCAGGGTGCTCCAAATGGAATTCCTTGAAGATCACGTGGGTCATCGCCATGGCCAAAGCGGCGTCGGTACCCTGCTTGGGATGAAGCCACCAGTCGGCGTCTTTGGTGGTCTCGCAATAATCGGGGCAGATGTTGACGATCTTCGTGCCGTTATAGCGCGACTCGTTCATAAAGTGGGCATCGGGAGTACGAGTCATGTTGATGTTCGTACCCCAGACGATAAGGTAGTTGGAGTAATACCAGGCCTCTGATTCGGGCACGTCGGTCTGCTCGCCCCAGGTCTGAGGCGACGAGGGCGGAAGATCGCAATACCAGTCGTAGAAGGAAAGCGGACTTCCTCCCATAAGCGCGAGATAACGCGTGCCGGCGCCATAGGAAACCATGGAGTAGGCCGGGATGGGTGAAAACCCTGCGATCCGATCAGGACCGTATTTCATAACCGTGTAGAGGTTAGCCGCGGCGATGATCTCGATCGCCTCATCCCAGCTGACGCGCACCATGCCGCCCATGCCGCGCTCCTTGACATAACTCGCGCGGAGATTGGGATCTTCTACGATAGCCTGCCATGCCGCTATCGGCTCTTTGGTTTTACGCTCCGAGCGCCAAAAGGCCAAAAGCTCTTGACGAATCAGCGGATGCTTGATGCGCGCGGCGCTGTAGAGATACCAAGAATAGCTTGCTCCACGGGGGCAGCCGCGAGGCTCGTGATTCGGAACGCCGCAGGGTGTGGGCGGATAATCGGTGGCCTGGGTTTCCCATACCACCACGCCATCTTTCACATAGACCTGCCAGCTGCAAGATCCGGTGCAATTTACCCCGTGGGTAGATCGAACGATCTTATCGTGAGCCCATCGATCGCGATAGGCATTTTCCCAGCGCCGGGATTCGTCGGTAACTTCACCCCAACCATCAGAATAGCTTCCGACCGCCTTCTTGAAGAAGATCGGGCTGTTCATCAGTGATCCCATGGGCTCCCCTCTTCCCTCTCAAACCACAAGGTTCTCTGCATTTGCTGCGATCGTCGCATTCGCTACCGCTTCAATTCTCTGCGATCGTCGCATTCGCTACCGCTTCACGATCTTTTTCTCAGATCTCCCCTAGCAGCGATTCGGAGCATCTTTCCGGTCGTAGAACGCGACGTTGATCACAAAGATCAGCACAAAGATGATCATGGTCACGATAAACATTACACTGGCGTTGGTCTCAGCAAGCAACACGCCAATGGTGAATGGCCCATAAGCGCCGATAGCCGAGGTCCAGCCCACGACGGCGCCACCCTGAAGCGGCGGGAACAAAACGGCCATTTGTTGAGTGGTAGAGGCGTTGCCGACACCGGTCCAGAAAAATACCCAGAACATGGCGATCAGCCAGAACCAACAACCCGCAGCCGAATCGGGCTTATAGAGCCATAGAAACGCGAGGCCAGCGACACAGCAGACGGCCATGATGCTCGTGACCCTTCCGCCGCGAATCTTATCGGCCACACCACCGGCTGCTACACGGGACAGGGCGCCGATAACCGGACCAAGCCAAGCGAGCGCCACCGCACTCGGAGCGCCCTCGATACC
>CANRPV010000004.1 GCA_947632575.1 uncultured Eggerthellaceae bacterium
CCGATGAGGAAGTGGACCAGTATCTCCAATCCATGAAGGCAAATTACGAGAACGATCAGCAGTGGCAGCAAGCTCTGGCCTCTATCGGCATGACCGAAGACGAATATCGTGAGCAACTCGGGCTTTCTCTTCTCTCGACTCGTTTCCGCGACACCTTCAGCGAGGAGAATCAAGCGAGTGACGAAGAATTGCTCGCCTATGCTCAGTCCCATATCTCTAACTATGATGGCGCGAAGCGCTCGTCCCACATCCTCTTCGATGCCTCAGATAGTGAAACCGCTCAGCAGGTGCTCGACCAAATCAATTCCGGTGAGCTTGCTTTCGAAGATGCCGTCGCCCAGTACTCCAAGGACGCTGGTTCTGCCGCCAATAACGGAGATGTGGGCTGGGATGCTCTGAACTCCTTCGTGACCGAGTACACCGATGGCCTCTCTGGGCTTGAGGTGGGTCAGGTTAGCGCGCTGGTGACCAGCGATTACGGCATTCACATCATCAAGTGCACCGACAAGTTCAACGCTCCCGAGCAGCTTACAAGCCTGCGGCAAATTCCGACTGAGATCCTGGAGCAGCTTCGGAGCTACTTAAACTCCAATCTGCTTACCACCGCCTTTAACGAGTGGCTCGAGAATCAGCGTCAGAGTGTCGACATCGTCATTGAGGAGATTCCCGAGGGTGTGCCCTATTACGTGGATTTGACTCAGTACCAGACCGCTGACGAGGGCGAAGATGCTGCCACCGATGGTGAGGCAACCGATGACGCCGCGACTGATTCAGCGGACGCGGAGTCGACTGATGCCGAGGGTGGCGAGACCTCAGGCGAAGGCGAGGCTTCATCTGACGCCCAATAGGCTCTCTTGGGCATAAGGCCCGCAAGCCGCAAAACTCGCGTTAAATCGCGAAAGTCGCGAAGACCCCCTCAGGGAATTTCCCGAGGGGGTCTTTTTGTAGCTTGGTAGGGCTAGTTCAAGCTAGGACGGAGGCTGACTCAAGCCAGGGTTGACAGGCCAGAGCGCAAGCCTACTAAAGCGCGAGCAGGGGCTCGCTAAAGCTAAGCAGAATGGTCTCCATGCGCGATTCCCAACGGTCGTTATCGATGGTTACAGAATCGTTTCTTTATATCGCAAAACAATCAGTTTAGTTTCGAGAGCCTAACAAAGGCTGTCAGCGAAACGTGATTTTTTTGGCCAGAACTACAATTGACCTGCTGATTTAGTACTGCGCCTTGTCATTTTCGACAGCTCGACAAGGCAAAGTCTCCTGGGAAACCGACCAAAGCTCCCCAGGATTGAAGGGAGAAAGTTATGTTGAGCCCATCACAACAGGCGATAGTAGACAAAGCCTCTCGCGAAGACATCAACGGTTGGCATCATCTTAAGTTGCGGGGAACTCCGCATGAGATCGGTTTCCAGCATGGTTATCTGTTAGCTGACGAATACGCCGATGCTGTGCGCGTTTACAAGGCCATGACCCTTGAGATTTTCGGCATCGAATACAGCTATCTCGTCGAGTCAGCAGTAAAGCTTCACAAGGACAAGATTTACGACTATCTGCTGGAAGAGATGGAAGGTATCGCCGAGGGCCTTACCGCCGCCGGTACCGAAGCCACTCTTGACGACATCATCGGTTGGAATGCTTGGATGGAGCTCACCGATTACTGGTGGCCTCAAGAGGCACCCCATTATGTCAGCCACACACAAGCTCCAAAGGGCCCGCGCGGATCCCACTGCTCAGCGTTTGTAGCCACAGGATCGGCGACGAAAGATGGGAAAGTCGTCATCGCACACGAGAGCTTCGATGACTTCTGGTCAGGCCAATACTTCAACGTATGTTTCGACATCACTCCCGATAAGGGCAATCGCTTCGTCATGCAGGGGATCCCGTGCTACATCGCCTCGATGACCGACTTCTGCGTCACCTCCGCTGGACTAGGCGTTACCGAAACGACGCTGGCTGGCTTCGTGGGTTATGACCCTGATGGCGTGCCGGAGTATGTCAGGGCTCGAGACGCCGTTCAGTTCTCCAACTCCATCGACGAGTTCGTCGAGCGCATCAACAAGGGCAACAATGGCGGATATGCCAACATCTGGCTGGTGGTGGACAACAACACCAACGAGATCGCCCGTTACGAAGAAGGTCTTCGCTATCAGCAGCTGAAGCGTAGCACCGACGGGTTCTTCTTCGGTTGCAACGCTTCCGAAGATCCGCGCATCCGTAATCTGGAGTGCGTGGACAATGGATACAACGACCCTCGTCAGCAGACCGGCGCACGGCGTCAGCGCTTTATGCAGCTGCTCCCTGAGCTAAGCGGTCAAATCGATGGCGAAGTCGCCAAGAAGATTCTCGCCGACACCTTCGATCCTTACCTGGGTTACAACAATCCTTCCTCCCGTTGCATCTGCTCTCACTACGACGTGGATCCTCAATACTATGCCGATGACCCCAAGGGTGTCTGGAATGTTCCGTTCTTCCCCGGAGGTTCCTGCGACGGCAAGGTCGCGAGCGCCGAAGACATCAGCGCGATGCGCATGTGGGGCCGCATCGGTAGAGCCGATGGCGTCGAGTTCGATGCCGAGGCGTTCTTTAAGCAGCACCCCCTCTGGAGCTGGCAGCGGGGTTATCTGAAGTCTCGTCCAAGTCAGCCCTGGACACTCTTTGATTAAAAGATTGAGAAAGCACTGAAAGGAGTCGTTATGGAACTAAAGTTGGAAATGTTCTCTAAGATGCGTGAGAACTACCTGAATAACGAGGTATTGCGCGTATCTGAGCGGGCGGTTACCTCAAATGGGGTAAAGGCGTCGGCTCAAAATGTTCACGATGTGGACATTAATGACTTTGTCTTTTCTGTCGATGTGGATTCGGAGGCTGTAGCCAATCAGCTTCAGAGTGGTCGTTGCTGGATGTTCGCAGCACTGAACACTCTGCGTATCCACATCGAAAAAGACCTCAAGCTTCCGAAGGGCCAGTTTGAGCTCTCTCAAAACTACAATTTCTTCTATGACAAGCTTGAGAAGGCGAACTTCTTCTATCAGCAGATTATCAATACCGCTGACGCTCCTTTGGATGACCGGGCGGTTTATTGGTTGCTGAGCATGCCTCAGCAGGATGGTGGCGACTGGGATCTGATCTCTGCTCTGATCACCAAGTACGGAGTTTGCCCTCGCACAGCCATGGTTGAAGTGGCTAATTCCAAGAACTCGGCCGATCTTGATGAGATTCTCAACAAGAAGCTCCGTCAAGACGCGTTGGAACTTCGGGCCATGGTGCGCAAGGGCGAATCCACTGAGGCTGTTGACGCTCGTCGTTTGGAGCTGTTGGAGGACATCTATCACATTCTTGGTGTCTGCCTGGGTCTTCCGCCAGAGAAATTCGATTTCGAATATCGCGACAAGGACGGAAACTATCATGGCGATTTCGGCTTAACTCCGCAGGAGTTCGCCAAGAAGTACGTGCCCATCGATGTCAACGACTATGTGGGTATCATCAATGTGCCGATTGACTCCATGCCCTATGGCAAGGTCTATGGTATCGAGATGTCCGACGAGATCATCGGTGGACGTCCGAACCGCTACCTCAACGTTCCGATGGAGGATCTGAAGGCCTTGACCATCAAGCAGCTCAAGGGCGGCGAGCCGGTATGGTTCGGTTGCGACGTTATGCAGTTCGCCGACACCAAGAAGGGCATCCTGTCTCCCGATCTCTACAACTTCAACGAGCTGTTCGACATCGATTACAAGATGGGTAAGGGCGATCGTTATCTCACTCATGAGAGCCTGCCCACCCATGCCATGGTTCTCGGTGGTGTGAATATCGTCGATAACAAGCCCGAGAAGTGGAAGATCGAGAATTCTTGGGGTACTGAGGCTCATGGTTCTACCGTCGGCTTCAATGGTTACTACATCTGCGACGACAAGTGGTTCGATGAGTATGTCTTTGAGGTCGTCATTCGCAAGGATCTGCTTACTGACGAACAACGTAAGGCGTTCGATGGTGAGCCCGAGGTCCTGCCCTTCTATAGCACCTTTAATCCGGTCTAGGATTAACCCTTTCCCATGAGGGGAAATCCGATCGCTTACCGTTCCGGATCCCCGTCGATCTCCGCGGGTGATCCGGGACGGTAAAACGAAGAGAAAAGGCTAGGGAAATGAAAGAAGAGAAAGCTAAGGGCAAGGCAGTGGAGAAAGCCGGAGAGAAATCTAAGGGTGGTACCGGCAATCTAACCACACTAGCTCTGATCATGATGAACGTGACCGTCGTTGCTGGTCTTGCCAATGATGTCCAGCAATCGTTCTACGGTCTCTCATCGGTAACATTTTTCGTAATCGGCGCCATCGTATTTTTCATCCCCACTGGTTTGGTCGCTGCCGAGCTGGCAGGTGGCTGGAGTGAGCGGGGAGGAATTTTCCGATGGGTCGGTGAAGGTATCGGCCGAGGCTGGGCCTTTGTCTGTATCTTCATCCTTTGGTTCCAAACCACCTTTAACTTTGGGTCTGGCATCGCTGGTTCTGCGGCGACAATCGGATTCTTTACCCCCGACTTCGATTGGGCCGTTGATTTCGCTCAGCATCCCACCAACGAATTTTGGATCATGCTGGGTTGGTTGGCGTTCTACTGGTTCATGTGCTTCTTGGCCACCCGTGGAATCAAGACCTTCTCCCGTATCACCAAATATGGCGTATTCATTGGCACGCTCATTCCGTTGGCCGTCATGACCATCCTGTGCATCGTATGGCTCGCCCAGGGCAATCGTCCGAATATCGATCTGAGCCCCCAGGGTCTTATTCCTGAGTGGCATGGCATGACCACGTTGGCGTTGGCAGCTGGAGTATTCTTCTCCTTCGCCGGCATCGACATGAACGCCGCGCATATCAAGCAATTGAAGAACCCGGCTCGTCAGTATCCTCTGGCCATCTTTGTGGCTATGATCCTGGCTCTGATCATCTTCATTCTTGGCACGCTCATCATCGCCATCGTCATCCCGAATGATCAGATCAACGTTCTCTACACGCTCTTCGCGACCTATCAAGCCCTCGGCGCGACTATCGGAGCTCCTTGGCTCTATCTGGTCTTCGTCTATGCTGGACTTGGTGCCACGATCGCTAACCTGATCACCAACCTCGCTGGCCCGGCTCTGATGCTCGGCTCCGCTGGTCGTTCAGGATTCCTTCCGAAGTTCCTGCAGAACAACAATAAGCACAATATGCCGTCTCGTTTGATGTACTTCCAGATGATTTTGATGTCGGCTATTGCCTTTGTCGTTTTCCTGCTCCCGAACGTAGAAGGCTTCGTTGTTCTTATCACTCAAGCGATCACCATTCTGTACTTGATGTACTACATCCTGATGTTCATTGCCTTTATCCGTCTGCGCTACACCCAGCCCAACCGTCCGCGTACCTTTAAGATCCCCGGTGGCAACGTTGTAGCTTGGATCGTCGCTGGCATCGGCACCGCCGCCTGCATCTTTGGCTGCGTCCTCGCACTCTATCCGCCGGCACAGGTTCAGTCCGAGGTCGGATCTGGTACCACTTACGTGACCATCATTATCGTTCTGATCGCTGTTGTGCTGGCCGTTTCCTTCGGCATCTACTTCCTGTCCCGCAAGAGGGATTGGGTTGACCCGAAGAACGACTTCGCCCCGTTCACTTGGGAAATCGAAGGTTTGCCGAAGCCCAAGAAGGTTCTCTCCAATGTTCCTTCCACCATCATGAGCGAAGGCCAAAACCCGATGGGTATGCCTATCCTTCGACCCTATGATCCTAATGAGCAAGTAGATCTTGCCCACCTTACTGACCCGCTCCAAGCGGCGAAGACTCCTGAGCCTGTTGCTGTTGGCGCGGCCGCTAAGACCGTGGATGCCAAGGCGATGGCAGCAGCCCCTGCTGCAGCTCCTGCGGCAACAGCCGCAGCTCCCGCCGCATCTGCCGCAGCTCCTGCCGCTGCGCCTGCGGGTGGAGGGACAAGTTCTACTATCGCCACCGCAGTCTCTGCAGCGGCTGCCGTAGCGGCAACGCCCGATAAGCCGATGGCGGCGGCGACCGCCGCTGCGGGAACTCCTGCCGCAGCAGAGGCGACAGCTGCCAAGCCCGCTGAGGCCGCAGCTGCTGAAGCCGCTCCTGCCGAGAGCGCAACTGCGCCTAAGCCTATCGAGGTACCGGCGGCATCTCAAGCGGCTGTAGCCGCGGAGACCGTTCCCGCCGATCCTACAAAAGCGGCTGAGGATGCTGCCCAGATGGCAAAAGAAGCCGCTCAAAAGGCTGAGGACCTGATGGTCGAGGCCGAGGCTCTCAAGGAAGAGGCTGACGCTGACCTCAAACTGGCTCAGGCTGAAGAAGCAGCTAAAGCTGCCCAAGCCGCAGCGGCTCAAGCCCAAAAGGCTGTAGAGGAAGACGAAAAGAAGAACTGATTTCCTGGTAGCCTTCAAAAGGCTCCTCATGGGAGGTATCGCCCTTCCTGGTCATCCAGGAAGGGCGAAAGCCTTACCGAGATTTGACCGAGATCGATGAGAAAGGACAAGGAGCGATGGGTGGATATGACCAGTTCCTCGGCCTATTCGATCGCTATGATCGCGATTTGAAGGATGAAGAAGCTGAAAAGCAGCATGACCAAGCGGTTGAGGACAGAAGCAATGCTGAAAGAGATCGTCAGATAGGCGAGCCGCGCCATGGCGATGTGCTGATTCACGAAAGCGATCGCTATCAGAACGCTGAGCAAAGAGCGCTTGACGAATACAACCAAAAGCAAAAGGAGCTCGAGGAGTCGTTAGCGCAAGTGCATGAAGATAAAGAGGATCTCGAGGAGAAGATAAGACGTAAGGAGATTCTGGAAGAAAACATTCAGCGCGAGATCGCAGAGCGCGATGCGCTCAACGAAGAGATCGCGGAGCAACGTGCTCAAGAGCGCTCCTTAGATGCTAAGCCTCTCAATACCTCACAAGCCGAAACGGCAGAGGCTCTCGAGCAGAGCGCAAGCGATCTTGAAAGTGCCGCGATGGCCGAAAAGCACTTCTAACACGTTGTTTCTAACTTGTTTTAACTCGTGTTTTAGCTCGCGTATTCTTAGCCCGTATATTCTCGTTTGCTGACCTTCTCTTTTGATGCAATTATGCGAGACCCCCTCGGATCGAAAGCTGAGGGGGTCTTTGAGTTCGTTGATTTGAGCTTCTTTGAACTAAGTTGAACTAAGCGATTGCTGCAACTTTTGAAGTATATCCACCGTTATATACAACCGATTATCTTGAGAATCTCAAGATAATCTTGAAATATGGGATTTGATAGAGATAATTCAATTGAATCTTCAGACATGAATTGTTGAAAGCAGGCTGCATCATGCCGCTCAGTTACAAAAAACTATTCAAACTTCTGGTGGATCGTGAAATCAGTAGAACCACGGTGACTAAGATGGCTCACATCAGTACAAATGCCATGGCAAAGCTTGGTCGTAATGAACCCGTGAGGACGGATGTCCTTGACAAACTTTGTACCACTCTCGATTGCAATCTCGATGATATTGTCGAATTCGTACCTGCCGACAAAACCGACAAACACAATGATGAAACGAGATCATGAAATGAGCGCTTCAACCTCTCCTGTGCTATATCAGCATCAACTCGATCGGTGTGCATTTGACGCGTTATGCGAATTTCCTGAGTTTCAAGGACTCGTTCAGTCATATAGCAGTGAATTTGATGAAACGATGGTACGAGCATTTTTTCTATCAGGGGCAATGCGCTTAGGCGAAACGCAGATGCCAGAAGTTTATGGGCTCCTAAGAGATGTGTGCGACAAGCTTGAAATCGCGGAACCAGAACTTTACTGCGTCAATGATGATCAGCTCAATGCTGGCAGTTTTGGTGACGCTCATCCATGCATTTTTCTTTCCTCAGGTATTATCGCTGCGTTAGATCTCAAGCGGCTTGCTTGCGTTATTGCGCATGAGTGCGGGCATATCGCCTGTGCGCATGCAAAATATCGATCAATAGCTCGAATACTCGAAGAAACGGCCTCGAAGCCGTCTTCAGAAAATAACACTTCAGCCTTGAGGTTAGACGCTTCGCCCCAGCTCTTAAAAGCGATACGGGCGTGGGATAGAGCAAGTGAGTTATCCGCAGACCGTGCCTCTATCTTATATATGGGTGAGTGCGATACGCTCATTGATACCTTGTTATGCCTTGCGGGCTTTAATGATGCGGATCGTGATGCCTTCATTAAGCAGGCAAGTGATTTACAAAAAATAATTAATTCGGTAAATGGGCAGGCAGTTCATGATGTGCTTTTCGATGACGAAGAGCATCCTAGTCTTGCAGTGCGTATTTACGAGGCAAAATCATGGACGGAGTCAAATCAATTCCAAAAGATTCTTGATGGCACTTATAGTGAAGCCGATCTTGAAGCAGAGAAAAACGCCGTAGACGAAACCGAAATTATCGCTGCGGAAGTCACGTTTGATGATGGACAAACAGGAAGCTTGTCGCTTGATGAAATTAATGCCCGATTAGCAAATCTCGATGGGCGGCTAAAAGAGTGCATAAGCGAGGCGACTCTCAATGATTACGCCTACTCTTGTCTCTCGGGAATTGTTTCTGGGCTCATCGATTCTTTCTATGTTGGAGAGATTAGTTTCGATGAGCTTCGACAAGTTGTTCAGGAAAAAGTTGACCAATACGTCAAAAATCAGGCGGTCAAGATTTCGGGTTCTGACGAGAATAGAGAGTTAAAGACTGCAATTGGGATACTTGAGAAGAATGCTAAGGTTCCAAATGATAACGCCTGGAGTGGTAAAGGTATTGGCGTATCGACGTTAGATCATCATCTTGCAGATATCGCTCATCACCCCACGCCACTAGGGCTTGCAGCATTTGTTTTCATGCAATTTTTCCGTTGCGCTTGGTTCGTCAATAAGGAAGGAAAAATTCATGTTCTACCAGTTGAAACCAATGCTAAAGACCGTATTGTCATGTGGGGTCCAGCAATCCTCTCGGGAGTTTTTAATTGGCTTGCTTGGCTCGTTGAAGAGAACATCGAAGGTGATTCGAATAGAGAAGTGCCACCACTCGTAAAGAAGCTCATTCACGTAGCTGCATCATCGCCTATTCTTATCTCTCTCTGTGCATGCGCGAACCAATGGTTCGATCATCTTATAAGTGATATGGATGGCTCAAGCGGCACTCCTGGCGAGGGCATGGGTATTCCTGGGCTATTTCTATCATTTCTCTATGAACTCTCGTGGGTGCCGCCGTTTAACAAAACTGGGATCAGGGAAGTAGTGCATCAACTCTATACGGATGAACGCATTGATCTTAGAGAAGAGATCGAAATAGCTGCTGCAATCAAGAAACAGACTATCCCTGTTATTGTTAATGAAATTCTCGTTCGAACTTTTTATTTTGTGACGCGGCTTATAGATCAAACGAACAGTTTGCAAGATCTCGACAAGGTAGACTGGGATCTGGTTTTGCCCTTCGGAAATAGAACCGTTGAGCGAATGATGACAGTCGCCTCAATGACGCTATCTGTTGCTGATACAGCGGACGCTGCGGCACACGCGGCATTGGAATCCGGATTTAATTGGCTCATCTTTTCTCGTACTATCGTGGCAAGGTTTAACTATGTTGCTGCGGGAAGAGCCGCGGTATGCATTTATGCCGAATGCAAAGCAGAACAACGCGAAAGTCAGCTCATCCACGAAAAGATGATCCTTTCTGAAGCAAAAACTTCAATCTTCCTCGATCAGCTTCAATCTTTTAAAGACGATCTGGATCTAAAACTCTCTAACTACCTCGCAGAGAATATTTCTGCGTTCATGGAAGGGTTTGCTCTTATGGAGATGGGTTTTGATTCAGGTGATTCTGATCTTGTCATCAAGGGCAACGTTGTCATTCAGCGCATGCTTGGCCGTGAACCACAATTCACAAGCCAAGAAGAGTTCGATGCTCTTATGGAATCTGACGAACCGTTGGTTCTGTAAAGGAGAAAGTACATGAGCGAAGAAAAGAAGCCAGACATTTTTAAGTGGATAAAAGACACCGCTGGTGGGGCAGCTAATACCATAAAGAACACCGCAGATGGTGCAGCAAAAACAATTAAAGACATCAAGCTACCCGACGTAAAATTGCCGGAAATTCCGCTGCCTGATTTTAGTGACATCAAATTACCTGAAATACATCTTCCTGACATTCAAGAGCTCAAATTTCCTGATGTAAGGCTTCCCTTTCTCAATAACCCTGAACATCAGAAAGATGAAGAGCCTGTACTTTCAGAGGAGGAAGAGTCTGCTATCAGACAAAAATTCGAAGATGTTGATCGTCAGGTCATCTCTCAAAAAAATATATCAAACGAAGCTGCTGCGCGAATTGCCTATTACCTGATGGCTATCGATCAAGACATATCAGGAGACGAGCAGAACAAATATGAACAGATATGCTCGGAACTTGTTGTCGACTTTGCTTCGCGTCGTGATGCTATTGAAAGCATGTGCAAAGAGCATATTGAGCGCGCTTTTGGTTCAGAAGATTACATCGATAACATTCTTGACGGTGTCACCTTAGCAGTAATCCAACAAGTACCCGAGATAACCAATGGTATACCAGCAAAGCTGCTCTTGTGGAACCTGATAGCCATCGCTTATAGCGATGGCGGTTATAACGCAGAGGAGCAAAGACTTATTAAATCATTTGCTCGAAATGCAGGAATTGATCTGGCAGATCTGCTTGAAATGGAAAACAGCTATCTAACGCTAAAAGACCTTTATGGCGAACTCGAGTGGATTAAAACAACCGATCGTCAATATCTCACCATTGAGCCTGTTATTAATCAGATCCAACACCGCATCGACGTCATTCAACAAGGCGTCGAAGATCTTATTGGCTTTTAAGGAGGACAACCATGCCGCTCCCACTGCTTTTTATCGGCATCACTGCAATCACTGGAGGATATGGCATTGCCAATGGTGCGAAGGCAGCAATCAAAACCAAGCAATGCAGTGATATCACAACTGCGGCGAATGAAACGGTCAAATGTTATACCGACCTCATTAATGCCCAGCGCAAATCATGCGGTGAAGCTCTTAGTCAGCTTGGCGATGAGAAGGTTTTCTTTCTCAATAACAGCATGTCTCAGTTTCTTGATACTTTTGAAAAGATCAAAAACGTAGATTTCAAAGACACTGAGGGACTTGATGAACTAAAACGCTTGCATGTTGATTCGGCCGAATTTCAAGAGATGCGATCGCTGGTAAACGTGGCTGGTTCCTTAGCTGGTGGAACAGTGGCCGGTGTTGCCGGAGGAGCCTTGGTCGCGTTTGGTGCCTACGGTGCTGCTACAACGCTTGCAACAGCTTCGACAGGAACGGCGATCGCAACTTTAAGTGGTGCAGCTGCAACGAACGCAACACTTGCATTTTTTGGTGGCGGATCAATTGCAGCCGGCGGTCTTGGAATTGCTGGTGGAACGGTAATTCTTGGAGGCCTTGTCGCCGCACCAGCAATTGCTGTAATTGGCTTTGTCGCAAAGGCTGTCGCAGATAAGAAGATGGATGAGGCGCGAATTAGTAGAGCGCAGGCATATGAATATGCTGCGCAAATGGGGGTTGCGGCTCTGCAGTGTGAGGCTATACGGAGGAGAACCTATCTGTTCTATAACCTTCTTGCGCGACTTGATACGAAGTTTTTACCCCTTATTTACCAGATGGAAGATATCGTTCGAAACGAGGGTGATGATTACGGTAAATACTGTGCAGCTTCAAAAGCTGTTATAGCCTCTTGTGCGAGTGTTGCGGTGACCGCAAAAAGCATCCTCGATACCCCCATTCTTAACGATGACGGAGTTCTTACGGATGCATCGAAAGAGACAAGTGGAACTGTCGAGTCCTTCTTGAACAATATGAAAGTGTCGCCCTTTGCTTCAAAAGAGTAGTCAAAAGGATAAAGGAAAGCGGGGCACGCGTTAACTTTTTTACTTACTGCCCACATCGGTATAATAATGAGATCTCAATCTCTGTAGTGTCCTTTTTTGATGAGGGGTTATATGCCTTCGAGCACAAAGCGAATGGCAAACTGGGATTTGCTTCGCTCAATTGCGATGTTTTTAGTAGTGGTGTGTCACACTCAAAGCTACCTTGATTATGGTGGCCATATACCAGGTATAAGCGTCAGTGCACTTTCTAGAATCTCGATATTATGTGATCCTCTTTTCTTTATGTTGTCTGGCTTTTTCGCCCTCGGTAGTTTTAAGAAAAGTTTGAGGGATTACTACTTGAACAAGATTTCGACAATCATTCTTCCGATGGTTGTATACTCCATTCTTCTCTATCTTTATCTGATCCCGTTCTCCTCTATGTCGTTAGGCAATTACTTTGATTTCTTTAGAACAAATTTGGAAAATGGCTGGTGGTTTATACCGCAGCTAGTACCCTGCCTTGTCGCTGCTCCCTTTCTCTGCAAAGGATTAGATGCCCTCTCTGAAAAGTAGCTTTATCGTCTCGGCGTTTTGATAGTGGTTCTTTATTCGTGGGGTGCTGTGTTTTCCTTTACCGCGTGGCTCTTTGGCTCGTTAGGCATCGAAACCATTCAATACTTCTCAGGCATGATGACAAAACTCTTACCGCCAGGAATTCTTTACGGAGAACCAAGGTATTTCCAAGTTTTTATTCTCGGTGGATTATTTAGAAGACTTTATTCTTCTTTTAGCAAGCGACTTGGAAATATCCTTATCGTGGTTGGAATCGTCTCGGTCGGTATCGATATCCTATTTGCCAGGTACGGAATTCCGGCAACAGACCCCAGCTATTATTGGATCTTTTCCTCTCTCGGCATAATGGTCATATTCAGCAGAATCCAGATCAGATCAGATGCTGCGACGAAGATAACGACCTGGACGGGTAAGCGCTCCTACTCCATATACCTTGTTCAATTCACCGTGATAAATGTTTTGGCGAACCTAATCTATATTCAGTCTTGTTTCGGAGTTATTGAAAGCATGAGTGCCTTTTCACGCGTGGGAATTTGGCTGTTGTTTTTAGTCGGTGCCTATCTGCTTTCTTTGGCAGTCGTGAGCTTATGCGATGTATTGATCCTTGCTAACGTACAGAAGCTTTTTAACCGTCTTTTTATGAACCGTAAAGCGGATAATAAATTGATCAAAACAGGTGATTCATAACTCTATTGCTCCGATATTATTCCAAAGCGGAGGCCTCGTATTATGGCGTTAGAGCCAAGAGGCAATTCAGCAACCTTTAGGATTCTAGGAACTTTTAGGCATCCCAGGAGCCTTTAAGCGTGCTAGGAGCACTTAAGCTCACTCTTTAACGATTGAGTGCAAGCTTGTAGGTATCGCGCGCTGCGGGACTAAAGCAACAAAATGTCACCGTCATTGGATAATCCTTATGGCTGTCAAACCATTCATTAACGGCATCAACTGCAACAGCGGTGGCCTCTTTAAGGGGATAGCCATAAACGCCTGTTGATATCGCGGGAAATGCGATGCTGTGAATATCATTCTCAAGGGCAAGATTGAGGGAGTTTCGATAGCAATCAGCCAAGAGGTGCGCATCATCTGGTGAGCCAGAATACACCGGTCCAACCGTGTGAATTACCCATTGTGCGGGCAGCCTATATCCCTTTGTAATCTTTGCCTCGCCCGTCTTGCAACCTCCGAGCGTTCGGCACTCCTCGAGCAGTTCGGGTCCTGCTGCCGCATGAATCGCGCCGTCAACTCCACCGCCGCCGAGTAACGTTCTATTTGCTGCGTTTACGATGGCATCGCATTCAAGCTTCGTAATATCGTCAAGAACCACCAAAACATTCTGATTCATTTCCTGAGCCAATCAGCCAGGGTCAAACAATCGCGGCCAATCAACTGAGGTCAATCGTATGATGGCGAACCCGCGTGGCGTAGAGATACACGACAATGCCGATGACTGCCCAGACAACGCCCACGGTGATGGGGAGCCAACCCAGCGACACCAGAATGATGCCCGTGATCACAGCACCCAGCACGGGGAAGATCAGGTGACGGAACGGCTTGTGCTCCTTGCGCTTGATGAAGCAGTACCAAATCACACAGATGTTCAGTAAGCAGTAGGACGAAAGAGCACCGAAGTTACTGAATTTCGCGGCTATATCCTGTCCCACAAAGATCAGCGGAACAAGCAGCACAAGTGAGACAAGGGAGACGAAGAGAGTGGCGACGGTCGGCGTATTGGTGCGATTGTTCATTCTTCCGAATTTCTTCGGCATGGCGCCTGCTTGACCCATGACGTAGAGAATACGCGCGATAGAGGTCTGTGCGGCCAGGCCGGTGAAGACGCCAAGGGCGAGCACGTTCGCGATTTCGCAGGTGATCATGAACCATTCGCCACCAACGACACCGGCGAGGACGTAGAATCCGTTGGTCGGGTTGCTCTTCATGATGTTGCCGGACGGATCCGCGCAGGTTGCAACGAAGCACATGGTGAAGAACAGAGCGCCCAAGACCAGGACGATGATCAGCATCGCGCGGCCCGGACCCATGGGGCCGGCTTTAGATTCTTCGGTCAACGTGGCGACACTACCAAAGCCTACGAAGGACAGCGCGCAGAGGGAAACCGCGCTAAACATCACTCCCACATTGAATTCGGGAGGATTGATGACTGCTGTCGCGGAGAAGGCCGCGTCGTTGTGACCTTGGATGATAAAGAAGACGCTGAAACCGATGAACAGACCAAGCACAATCAGCTCACCAATCAAAGCAATACGGTCGATGATCATCGTCGTGCCGATTCCTCTCAGTGACACAAGGGTTACAAACGCGAGGAAGAGCAGACACCATACCCAGATGGGAATGTGTCCAAGTCCCGGCACACCGGCAAGGGCGTTGCCTGCCATGATGTACATAACATCAGGGGTGATGATGTATTGAAGGATCATCAGCCAGCCAGTGACAAAGCCGATGCCTTTGCCCATGCCGCGGCTGGTGTAGGTGAAGATAGAACCCGAGGACGGGAAGATCGGGACCATCACGCCGAAGGACAGCGCCGTGAACAGCATTGCGACCATGGCGATGACATAGGCCAAAGCGGGCATGCCATTAGAAGCATCAAACACCTGGCCGTAAATAGCGAACGGGGCGATGGGTACCATGAAGATTAAGCCATATACCACCATGTCAAAGACTGTAAGGGTGGCCTTAAATCCGCCCGAGGAACTCGAGGAGCTCGAAGACTTCGAATTGGGTGAGCCAGGCTTGGTGGCACTCGTTGGTGCAGCGTCTCCTTTTTGAGTAAGAGCTGCGTTTGAAGCCGTACCCGTTGAGGCGTTTGCAGAGGCGCTTGCGGCAGCAGTGGTTGCAGCATTTGTTGCAGCAGTAGTGGTCGCGGCTGCCGTTGCTTTGGTGTTCGTCGAATTAGTAGTCATTTCAGACCCCTCGCTCTGTCACGAATAGGGGCTTTGGAAAAGCTTCGGTCTAAAAAGCTCCCTCGCCTTTGATCCTATTCAGTAGAATCGTGTCCTCATGATAGGAGCAGGGGTTTCGTTTCGTATGCGGATAGCGAATCTGTTATAAAGTTGGTGTCAATTAGAGCTATTTTGTTACTTAACAAGGATGACTAAAAGCCTCTGAGCCTTTAGGCTCGTGGGATTACGTGCTTTTGATTAGCGTAAATTGGTGTCATTAGATTTGTGCAAAAACGGGTGTTGAACTGGTGCGCAAAGAAAGGTATTGAACTGGCGGAGGAGGAGGGATTCGAACCCTCGTTACCCGGAACACGGGCAAAACGGTTTTCGAGACCGCCGCATTCAACCACTCTGCCACCCCTCCACGAGATGGGCGCCTTGTTTTGGGCGCTATGAAAACCCGTGATAGAAGTGGGTTTTCAGACACTATGAAAAAGTTTCAGCAGACAGCAATCATGCGTTTGGAAACTTATGTAATCTGGCGGAGAGATGGGGATTCGAACCCCAGATACCCTTTTGGGGTATACACGATTTCCAATCGTGCTCCTTCGGCCAGCTCGGACATCTCTCCGCGGCTTCATCAGCGGCTGCGACTATGTGATCATCACAGCGAATACGTAGTATAACCCAGCCATTAGTCCAGCGTCCAACAATCTCTGGCTTTGGGTATAGATGAAACGGCTAAACTGGTTGCGTTTGATAGGAGGACCTATGAGCGATCGAGAAATAGCCAACCCTCAAACAGAAGTACCGGAGTTTCCGGAAATACTTGAGCAAGTGCTGCTTTTCTGCCTGGGTGAGGCCAAACAGAAACTGGCCGAAAACGGCGAGGTCGTTCCTTTTACGGCTCTTGCCATAAAGGACAAACTTTTCATGGAGAGCCATCCGGCCGATACCGTAGAAGATTGCTTCAAGCTTGCCCAGCACACGGTCCAAGGGGCTATCGGGGCTGGTGCTTATGCCTTGTGCTACGACGGCTATTTAGACACTGACGATGGTGAAAAAGACGCGCTCATCGCAGAGGGAGGGGTTCCTGGAGACGAGGTTGCTTATGCGCTTGGCTACCTGTATCAACTCGATGAAGAGGACAAACCTCTTTTCGATGACCAGCCACGATATATCGGGGAGGCTCCTAACTTTATGAAGAACGCTATTGCCGCGCCGCCGAAAGAGGACGGCATCGAAATTGCTGAAGAAGAGCAAGAACTCACCGCTGAAACTGAAGAGGTGGCAGGGGAGGAAAACGAAACCCCGGAGCATTTGAGTGCAGAGCCCGAAGAGGCGATTGAGGAAAACGACGCCTAAGCTTCTCGCCTAGATCCAGGCGAGGGATTTCAATGCAATGTGGAATTGGGGCGACGAATAGAAAGTCCATACTTTTAGCTTGTTGAGCTCTTTGCTAGAATAGGTGGGCTAATCCTGCTCCGGTCTTGCCTTCATTAGCCCGGAGCCGTTCAGTCCAAAGGAGGTGAGCTGATGAAGGCTTATGAACTGCTGTTTTTTGTCGCTCCTACTATTGATGAGGAGACCCGCGCAGGCGTCATGAAGCGTATCGATTCTACGATCGCTGCCGGCGAGGGAACAGTCGACAACGTTGACGCGTGGGGTCGCCGTAAGCTGGCTTATGAAATCGGTGGTCTGACCGATGGCGACTATACTCTTATCGATTTCCATGCCGATCCCCAAAATATTGCAGAGCTCGATCGTGTTTTGCGCATTAACGACGCGGTAACGCGCCATATGATCGTTCGCCGTACGGATCGCGATTAATAAGAGTAGGGAAGTTCGACTTTAAGCGATTTCCCTCTACGAGAAGAGGTTGCCATGAGCATCAACAGAGTCATTATCAGCGGAAATCTTACCCGTGATCCCGAGTTGCGTTCCACCGCATCAGGCATGCCGGTATTGGGTTTTGGTGTCGCGGTCAATGATCGCCGCAAAAACCAGCAAACGGGCGAATGGGAGGATTATCCGAATTTCATCGATTGCACGATGTTTGGAGCTCGGGCTCAAAGCTTGTCGCGGTATCTGACCAAGGGAACCAAAGTTTCCATCGAAGGAAAGCTTCGTTGGAGTCAATGGGAACGGGATGGCCAGAAGCGTAGCAAGATCGAAGTCATTGTCGATGAGCTTGAATTCATGTCGAGCCGCAATGACGGGTCTGCCAACACTTCCTACGGAAGCAACGACTACGCTGCTCCCGCCGCCGATAGTATGCAAGCTCCTAGTCTGGACGCCTCTTCGGTATACGACGAAGACATTCCGTTTTAAGGAACATGAAAGAGGATACAAATGGCCGATTTTGCCAAACAACCGCGTCGTAAGCATTGCCAGTTCTGCAAGGACGACGTGGACTACATCGATTACAAAGATACGCAGATGCTGCGTAAATACGTCACCGATCGTGGAAAGATCAAGCCCCGTCGCGTGACCGGTGCCTGCACCCAGCATCAGCGTGACATTGCCAACGCCGTGAAGCGCGCCCGCGAAATGGCTCTTATGCCGTATGCGGTTCCTGCCGTCAGCGGCCGCGGGGATCGTCGCAATCGCTCATAGGGAGGATCATCATGAAAGTAATTCTTCTGAAAGAGCTGAAAGGTAAAGGTGGCGAGGGCGACGTCATTGAGGTGGCTTCGGGTTTCGCTAACAATTACCTGCTGACTCAAGGTTATGCCGTAAAGGCCACCAAGGGCAATCTGAAGCAGCTGGAGCAGCGCAAGAACAATATCGCCAAGCGCGAAGAGGTACGTCTCGCCGATGCTCATGCCCTTCAGGAAAAACTCGATGGCGCTAACATCAAGGTGGACGCAAAGGTTGGTGAAGAGGGACAACTCTTCGGTTCCGTCACCTCTCAGATGATCGCCGATGCCATCAAGAGCGCTCTGGACATCGACATCGATCGTCGTCGCATCGACATCAGTAAGCCGATCAAGGTCGCCGGTGTGCATCCGGTTTCCGTCTCCATCTATCGCGATATCAAAGCCGCGGTGAACGTGGTTGTGGGCGATACTGAGGAAGAAGCAGTTGCCGAGGCTGAGCCTTCGGAGGAGGCTGTCGAGGCCATGGAAGCTATCGAGGATGCGATCGCATTGGCTGAAGAGCCGGTGGTTGAAGAAGATGTCGAGGTAGAGGCTGTAGAGTCTGAGTAAGCCTTCGACGTCATCGTTGACAGCTTGATGGAACTCCCCTCCTCCTTCGCGGGAGAGGGGAGTTCTGACTTAAACGCGGGAATCAAAAAAGATAAGGGCTTTCGTTATGCCTCATCAGTATCCGAGAACTCAGGGGAGCAGAACCTCGGTGGATCCTGCTCGACGGAATTCGCTACCGCAAAATATCGAAGCGGAGCAGTCGGTGCTTGCGGCGTGCATTTTGTCGCCAGAGATCTGCGATGAGATCATACTTCGCCTAAAGCCTGAGAACTTCTTTAGACCTGCCCACGCTATCATCTTTGAGACCATCTGCGATCTCAACAACCGTCGTATTCCCGCCGATCCCATCGTGTTAGCGGATACACTGCAGGCCAATGGTCAGCTTGAGGCTATTGGCGGAAGAAGCTATCTGGTGGAGCTCGCCGATAATACCTATGCTCTTACCAATTGGTCACGCCATACCGAAATTGTTAAGCGCACGGCTATTCTGCGCGAACTCATCTACGCTGCTGCCGAGATTAACGCGCTTGCCTACGATGCTCCCGATGACCTCGATGAAGTGGTAGAAGACGCCGAAAAAGCCTTGTTCAAGGTCACGGAGAAGAAAGTCTCTTCGAACTTCGTCAAGATGGAGCAGTTGCTCATCGACACCTTTGAAGAAATCACCAAATTGGATCGTAAAAGCGATCATATGGCTGGTGTGCCGACGGGTTTTGTGGATGTGGACAAGCTGTTCCACGGGTTACGCGGTGGAGATCTCATTGTTCTGGCAGCTCGGCCAGGTCTTGGCAAAACCTCTTTGGCGCTCAACATCGCTGTAAATGCTGCGAAGCAAGGGGTTTCGGTTGCTTATTTCTCTCTGGAGATGAGCTCGAGTCAGTTAGTGCAAAAGATTCTCTGCTCCGAAGCGCGAGTTCCTCTTGCGAAACTACGCGGCGGCTTTTTGCAGGATGGCGATTGGGGGGCAATCGCGGAAGCCTCCAACACGCTCTCTAAGCTTGAACTTTACATCGACGATTCGCCGGGGCTTTCAATCCTGGAAGCCCGAGCCAAAGCTCGCCGCGAGCTGAGGTCCATTAGCGAAAGCGGCAAAGGCCTTATCGTCGTTGACTATCTTCAGCTTATGCAGGCGGCGGTCGCACGAAGCGATGATCGCAACGCGGTGGTTGGAGAGATATCTCGCGGGTTGAAGATTCTCGCCAAAGAAATGAACATGCCCGTAATAGCGCTCTCCCAGCTCAATCGTGCCGTAGAGATGCGTGGGAACAAGCGACCGACCTTGGCAAACCTTCGCGAGTCGGGCAGTATCGAGCAAGATGCGGACATCGTCATGTTTATCGATCGAAGCATGGATGAGATGGAGGCCAATGACAAAGGCCGTCCACCCCTAGGAGTAGCCAATCTTATCGTGGCTAAACATCGCAATGGGCCAACGCGCGATATCACTCTAGCCTTTAATGCCGACTATACCTTGTTTATGGATTACATCGACGATTCGGTCACTCGTTAGGTCTTGGAGCCTGTGGCTGAGTCCTTAACATTTCTGCACAGCGCGGATCTGCATATCGGAGCGCCTTTCCGGGGTCTTCGAGCAGTGTCTCCTCGGTGGGCGGAACGTCTAACCCAGGCTATCCCTGAAGCGTACAACCGAATGATCAACGCCGCCCTTGAGCACCAAGTTGATTTCGTAGTGATCGCCGGAGATATTTTTGATACCGCTCAGGCCTCCTATGGCGATTATCTCTGCTTTTTCCAGGGACTCGAGCGCCTTGAAAAGGCAGGGATTCCTTCTTATCTTTGCACGGGCAATCATGATCCTTATGTGGCGTGGCAGCACGATTACCTCGCCCTTCCTGCTCATGCTCACCTTTTCCCAGGAGATAAACCCGGATTTTATCTCTATCGACGCCAGAGCAAACCCTGGTGCATTTTAGGAGGCAGGGGCTATCTCAACAAAGTGTGGCCGGCGGACCAAAATATCGCCGCAGGTATTACTCGCGCTGCCGCTGTCGAGGCGCTCGGACCGCAGGCAGCCGAGGCTCCCTTTGGCGTGGGGGTGCTTCATACGGGGCTCAATCTCGATAACGTGAAGGCTCCCAGCAATCCGCTTGAGTTGCTTCATGCGGGGTTTGACTACTGGGCCTTAGGTCATGTGCATCAACCCTATGTAGACAACCCCGACAATCCGCGGCTTGTGTTTTCGGGCTGCATTCAGGGCAGGGATATCAAAGAGACCGGGCCACGCGGGGTGAATCTGGTCACGTTAAAAGAGGGAGCACCCAATAAGGTCGAGTTCATTCCCACCGCCAGCGTGACGTGGAATCATCGGGCGGTCGATATCAGCGCCTGTGAGACCCTCGGTGATGTCACGACGTTGGTGGTGCGTGATCTGTTTACCGCCAACAGCACCATGCTTTGCGAGGAAATGGTTTCCCGTATCAGGCTTACCGGCGCTACGCCTCTCCATGAGATACTTTCAAGACCTGGGGTTCTTGAAGATCTGCGTAAGAGCATCAACGATTCGTTCTCGGATTTTTATTGTGACGCTCTGATAGATGAAACGGTAGCGCCCCGCGATAAGGAAGCTTTAAAGGCCGAGGGTCTCTTTCCAGCGCTTTTCTTAGAGACGGCAGAGCGCTTGCAAGACGACAGGGCTCAGGCATTGAGCTATCTGCAGGAGGAATTTCTCCAGCGGAATCTCACCTTGCCATCAAATCTGGCTTCCCGCGTGGATCGACTGGCTGAGGAGGCAGAAGATCTCGTGTTAGATCTCCTTGGGCAGGAGATGGACTGATGGTAACCATTCGTCCCGCTCTCATTGAACCCGAGCCTCGAAGCCCTTACGTGGCCTATCTTAACGTGGTTAGTTTCGGGGCTTTGGCCGCCCGAACTATCGGGCCGCTTTATCCGGGCATGAACATTCTTTATGGTCCTAATGAGGCGGGGAAAACCACCTTAGCCGCCTTTGTGGCGGGGGTACTCTTCGGTTGGGAAGAGGCGAGGGGTCGCAAAAACACCTATAGAACTGAGCATGCCGAACGGTCAGGATCGCTCATTTTTCTTGAGCGGGAGGTTGCTGAAGGAGGAAAGCCTCAAGCGAGGGAGCTCAGTCGGGTCCGCAATGCCGACGGCCTTAAAGGCGATCTGACATTGGTATCGGATATCGACAGGGAAACCTTCCGGACCATGTTTTATCTCACCAGCGATGAGCTGCGCAGTTTGAGGCATACCACCGATATCACGTCGAAATTGCTGACCGCGGGGTCGGGCACCGGAAGATCCCCGGCTCACAGTCTTGAGCAGGTGCAAGAGAAAATCGCATCGTACTTCTCTACTGCGGCCGGCGCTGAACATTCCATCGTGCGATTGAATGCCCAAAAAGAGGACTTGCGCCGTCAGGTGACTCAAGCCGCCCAGGAAGCCGAGCGCCTCCGTAAACTCGACCGTGAATATCATGAACTCGCACCCGAGCGCCAAGCCATGAGTGAGCGTCTTGCCGGGCTGAATCGTAGGGTTGAGAATCTGGCGGCTTGCCAGGCGGCGGTAGAAAAGATCGGAGGCGAGCGCGAAGCCCTCGAACGTGAGATTCAACGCTTGCGGAAGGAAGAAGGTCGTGCCACCGCCGAAAAGGAGGGTCTCGAAGATTCGATAGGGCAGCGTTTGGCTCACCTGAAATCAGGCGAGGAGCGAGCCTTGCGCGACAAGATTGAAGAGCTCGAGACTCGAGAGGCTAAGCAGGAGCATGCCCTTGAGCTGTCTCGCAGCAACGCTTTGACCTCGCAGGCATCTTATGAGGTGTTGGTAGAAACCTATGACGATAAGAGTGATCAACGGCGCACCCATCAAAGCCGTCAGATCAAGATCGCTCTTTCGGTCATATTGCCACTGGTGTTCCTCGTAAGCGGAATTCCTCTTTTCATCTATGGTCGATCGAGGGCCAGTTTGACCTACATGGCTTTAGGCCTCGCGCTGATTCTGTTTGCCCTGCTTTTGGCTGCCGGTGCTGTTTTGTTGATGCTGCGTCCCCATCGGGATGAGGAATCGCAGGCGGAACGGGTAAAAGATGCTCAGTGGGTCATGCTTCAGGACAAGAAACGCCTGGAAGCCACTGTCCGTGAGAGTGAAGAGCTCGCCCAAAGCATCGCGGCGACACTTGATGAGCTTGGACTTGGGGAAGCGGAAGGTTCACTCAGAAGAGCTCGTTCGCTTTTGGATGAGGCGAAGGATGTTCGCGCAGAGATCGCCTTAGCTTCTCAAAAGGCTCAAGCGGCTCGGTTGCGCCTGTCCGAGGCGCAAGATCGCCTTGAGGTGTTAAACGCTCAGCAGGCCCAGGCTTTCGCAAAAGCCGGTCTTGATGAATCTGTCGATGAAGAAACTCTTGCGAGTGAATTGGAACGAAACAGCCTTCTGCGAGACGAGCTGTTGAGCACCTTCGAATCGCTTAACCGCCGATTTGGCGAGCTGGAACAGATCCTTAAGGAAGGACGCAACTTCAAGGACTTTGACCAACTAAAACTGGAAAGTCAGCAGGTCAATACTCGCTTAAACGAAAGCCTCGACGATCTTGCCCGACTGCTGTTGGCGCGGCGGCTTCTTGAGGTATCCATCGGTACGTGGGAAAGCGAAAGTCAACCTGAGGTCTATCGCCAGGCAAGTCGTTTCCTGAGTCTCATGACCGCCGGTCATTGGACTTCGGTGAGACTCTCCGAGGAAGGAAATCTACAAGTGTCCAACGACGCCTTTGTCACAAGGGATCCGCTGCACCTTTCCATGGGCACATGTCAGCAGCTCTACCTCAGTCTGCGCATCGCATTGCTTATTACCGCGCAAAACGTCGGTCGCTCAATTCCGATTCTTGCCGACGATATTTTGGTCAATTTCGATTCCGAGCGACGCAAGGGGGCGGCGTTGGCTTTAGCTGAACTTGCTCGTCACCGTCAGGTGATTCTCTTCTCCTGCCATCAAGAGATCGTAGAAACCCTTCGAGAGGCGGATCCAGAAGCCAAGCTGATTAACCTTTAACGCCGGAGCTGCTGTTAGGGCGACACCTGAAGTAACGTCTGGGTAATTCCTCAGGTAACGTTCGAGGTCGAGCTCGCCAAACCCTTAAAGGGCGAAAAGGGGCAGAGGAAAAGAGAGCCGGAGCAAGAGACCTAAAAAGCGTGTACTATGAATGAGGATATCGAAGGTGGATATTGAACGAGAGTATCGAAGGTTGATTTCGAGAGCGAATTTCGAAGGTAGCCTTTTTGCCGATGCGGTAGAAAGGCAAGACTCTAGCGCTCTTTGCGTTTGCCAATGAAAGGAATGTCATGCCCAGCACAGTACTCGTAGGAGCCCAATGGGGAGATGAAGGCAAGGGAAAAATCACCGACCTCATCGCCAGCGATTATGATTATGTGGTTCGTTTCCAGGGCGGAAACAACGCAGGTCATACTGTCGTCCATGGCAGCAAGAAATTAGCGCTGCATCTCATGCCTTCTGGTGTCATGTACGAACACGCTGTACCGGTGATAGGCAATGGCGTTGTCGTAGATCCGGGTGTGTTGGTCAAGGAAATGGCTATGCTCGAGGCGGAGGGCATATCTTGCAAGAACCTTCAGATCTCCTGCGATGCTCATGTGATCATGCCCTACCACAAGGATCTAGACGGGGCAGACGAAAAGAGGCTCGGCACCAATCAAATCGGCACCACCAAAAGGGGTATCGGCCCCTGCTATCAGGACAAAATGGGACGCAAGGGCATTCGCATTCAAGACCTTTTGGATGAAAGCATCTTCCGCCTTAAGGTTGAAACCGCTTTGAGCCAAAAGAATCCCATTTTGGAGAAGATTTACGGACTTCATAGTTACAGCGTCGAAGAGATTTGCGAGGAGTATCTGCCCTACGCACGCATCCTTAAGCCTTACATGACTGAAACCGCTCAGCTGCTCAATAATGCCTTGCGCGGTGGGAAAAAGATACTTTTCGAGGGGGCTCAGGGTACTCTTTTGGATATCGACCATGGCACGTATCCGTATGTGACTTCGTCATCTTGCTGTGCGGGAGGTGCTGCGACGGGCTCAGGCATAGGCCCTACGGCCATCGATCGAGTACTTGGCATCGAAAAAGCCTACGTGACACGCGTAGGCGGCGGTCCTTTCCCCACCGAGCTGAAGTTCGCTGAAGAAGGCGGCGAGGGCCAGGACGCCATCGATGGTGAAACCCTTTGCCAAGAAGGCTATGAGTACGGTGTCACCACAGGGCGCAAGCGTCGCTGCGGTTGGTTCGATGCCGTCATCGCTCGCTATGCTGCCGAGGTGAACGGTTTGACCGACGTGGCAATGACCAAGCTCGATGTGCTTTCCGCTTTCGACAAGATCAAGATTTGCGTTGCCTACGAATGCGAGGGAAAGCGCTACGATTATTTCCCGATGCAGCAAAGCGTGTTGTTCCATGCCAAGCCGATCTACGAGGAATTGCCTGGTTGGGAAGGCCAAGATATCACCGGTTGCCGCTCATATGATGAGCTGCCAGAAAATACACGGGCTTACATCGAATACATCGAAGAGCTTTCCGGGGTAAAGACCAGCATCGTTTCGGTGGGTCCGGATCGCGATCAGACCATTTTGCGTGGTTGGTAGTACGCACGAGAGGGCGGGGTAGTACGCTGCAATAGGGTAGTACGCGGCAATAGGGTGGTACGCGGCGGTATGCGCCGCAGTAAGCACTAGAGTTCGGCGGTAATCACTACAAGCGAGCTTGCGAAGGAGAAGGTTCATGAAAATCTTGGTATTAGGTTCAGGTGGACGTGAGCATGCGATTGCGTGGGCGCTCGCAAAATCTCCTCGTTGTGAAACCCTTTATGTCGCTCCCGGCAACGGTGGCACCGCAGCTATCGCCGAAAACGTCCCAACGTTGGATATCCTTGACGGTGATGCTGTTGTCAAATTCGCTCAGGAAAAGGCCATCGATCTGGTGGTGATAGGTCCTGAAGCTCCCTTGGTGGAGGGCATCGCCGATCTTTTGCGTCAAAACGATATAGCCGTTTTCGGGCCTAACGCGTCGGGAGCGGCTCTTGAGGGATCCAAGCTCTATAGCAAACAATTCATGGCCACCATCAACGTGCCAACCGCTCAGTACCTTGCATTTGAGGAGGTCAATGCCGCTCTTGACCACGTGCGAAGTCAAGAGGGTCCTGTCGTGGTCAAAGCCGATGGCTTAGCGGCAGGTAAAGGCGTCGTTGTCGCTAATACCACCGATGAGGCCGAAAAGGCCGTACGGAACTGCTTTGAGGGGGCGTTTGGCGATGCCGGACGAGTTGTCGTCATCGAAGAATGCATGACAGGCCCCGAATGTTCCTTGCTTGCGTTTGTGACCGGCGGTGAGGCTTTCTGCATGGTTCCTGCTCAGGACCATAAAAGAGCCTATGATGGCGATAAGGGTCCCAACACCGGTGGCATGGGGAGCTATTCACCGGTACCCCTGGTGGATGAGAAGACTCTCGAGGCCATGGAAGCCATCATGAAGCAGATGGCTGCTGCGACCCAGGCGCAACAAGGTCCTGGGGGAAGTGCGATCGATTATCGCGGCGTTCTTTACGGTGGCTTTATGCTTACTGATGAAGGTCCGAAGATCGTGGAGTTCAATGTGCGTTTCGGGGATCCCGAAACGCAGGTAGTGCTCCCTCGTCTGGAAAGTGATCTCGTGGATGTGATGGAAGCGGTGGCACTTGAGCGGCCTGCTGATATCCACCTTTCCTGGTCCGATCAATGGGCGGTCTGTGTCGTTCTCGCGAGCCAGGGCTACCCCGGATCCTATGAAAAAGGAAAACCCATTTTTGGTCTCGATGAGGCAGAGTCCATGGATGGTGTTGTTGTTTTCCATGCGGGGACGAAGCTGTCTTCTGATGGGCAATTGCTTACCTCAGGTGGTCGTGTTCTCAATGTCGTTGGTTTGGGTGATAGCTTCGAAGAGGCCAGGGATCGTGCTTATGCAGCCTGCGACAAGATCGATTTCGAGGGCAAGCAATTCCGCAGCGACATCGGTTATCAAATAGCTCCGCGAACACGATAGTTTCCTTGTGAATATCGCGGAGGCGGTGCTCCCCGCGGCGGTCGCTCTGACTTTGGTGGCCATCGCGATAATTGATATTCGAACTCGCCGTATACCTAATGGGCTTGTAGGCCTTTTGTGCCTGCTCTGGCTTTTGGGTGTCTCGGATATTTCAACGGCAATTAATGGACTGATCGGGGCTCTTGTTTTAAGTGGAGGGGTGCTCGCGATCGCTCTTCTCTACGAACGCTTTACGGGAGTTGAGGGTTTCGGCGGTGGAGATGTCAAGCTGATCTTCGCACTGGGATTGTTTATTGGTTTTGAGCGCGGTCTCATTGCATTGTTGGTGGCTTCCCTTATCGCGATGATCGTCGGTTTTGTGCTTATGATCCAAAAGTGCATCGCTTTAGGAAGGGACTCTCGCCAAAGGGTTGGCCGCAAGCACTGGCGCGAGATGAGCCTTCCCTATGGTCCTCTCCTGATCATTGGCGCTTTAGCCGCCTTGCTGTTCACAGATGAACTCTTGTAATCGCCCATTGATAGCTTTAGAATACTTGCTTGCGCTAAAAGAAGTTTCTCTCAAGGGGCATCCTATCAAGGCTTCTGATAAACTTCTGAAGCGCTAAGTCATAAAAGGTCAGGTAGCTCAGATGGTAGAGCAGCGGACTGAAAATCCGCGTGCCGAGGGTTCAAGTCCCCCCCTGACCACCACTTACATCTACCGAAAACCCGCCTGAACAGGCGGGTTTTCTTTTAGATTCTCCCAGAAAGACCCATTTTGATATGAGCAGAACATTGTCAAGGGCAATGAGGGGCCAATCTTGGAATTTCGGATGATTCCAAGATTGGCCCTGACTTTATCTTCGCCTGCCTGACAAAAGCTTAGACGCGGGTCGAATCGACGCATATGGTGTCAGTTTGATATCCGTGGGTTCGCACCCGGCATCTCCCAGGCTTTCGTATGAAGCGGCACCGGAATTGGTGATGCTATATGGTGGGTGCGCTGCAACACATTTCGTGACTGCGGCGTGGGGCGTCACCTTCGAAATGAAGAACCTCCACGCGGGCATAGCGCAGATGCGCCGCCCAGAAAACAAACAGGAATCGCCCCATGCGACTCATCGAATCAAGCTAACAGGCAGGAAAGACATCTATAGGTCTAGGCGTTGCAAAATGTTCGCCCTAAAGCGTTTGCTCGCACATCCGCCCGAGCGCCCAGCACCAGCAAAGAAGCTCCCTTGCCGTGGCCGCATTGGCAACGCAAGGGCTTTTGCCCGCCTCTTTGAGTTCACGCCTTCTCCTAACAAGACGCGCCACCCCCTTGGCGGCATGGTTTTCTATCGCAAGGGAGACCTCCTTCCCCCATTGGTTTCTCTTACGGGAGGGATGTGCTCCTGTATAGTGCCAGGCGGCTTCGATGAGAAGGCGGCGTACATGGGCATTTCCCGCCTTAGTGATACCTCCCGTCATTGTGTGCTCTCCGCTGGAGTGCTCGGAGGGGACAAGGCCTGCCCAAGAGGATATGGCAGATGCCGAGGGGAAGCGGGAAAAGACGCATACCTCAGAGACGATCGCCATCGCAGTCATCGTCTCTATTCCCTTCATTGATTTTAGGGCCTCCACACGCCCCTTCCAGCGATCCTGCCTTGCATACCCTGCGATGTATTTCTCGATAGATTTCTTCGTGGCCTCAAGGTGGCGCACCTCGGAGATGTAGTAGGCGAAGCTGTCCTCGTCGGCGGCCTGAGAAAACTGGATAGCGCGTATCCACTCCCAGTGTCTCTTGGTCCAGTTGCCCACGCGCACTCCTTTATCGTTTACCTCATCGAAGATATGCCCTTTGTGCATGAGGAAATGCGTGAGGCGATGGCGCGCGCGGCAAAGATCGTCTCTCACGTCGTCGAGTGCGCGCGTGAGATCGCGGATCGCCTCGCACTCCTCATCGGGGACAAACACTTCCGAGATGTTGTTGGTGGCTAGAAGGCGAGCTAAAAACTCCGCATCGATCCGGTCGTTTTTGCGGCGCTTGTCGGCGGCGGGCCGCTGCATCTTGGAGACGGCGCCCACGGCGCAATCCACTCCGAGCGCCTTCAGCTGCCGCACCAGATAAAACCCCGTGACACCGGACTCATACACGGCCTTGGGTGACTCGAAGGACAATATCCACTCCGCCACCTCCGCCGGCGAGTTCTTAAACCTTTTGACCACGATCTCACCGGTTAGCGGATTGAATGCTGCTGCGGTAATGGAACGTGCGTGTACATCAAGGCCGATTGAAGTAAGATGGTTCATCGTGAGCCCCTCTCATATATGTGGCAACCTGACTGATTGCCGGTTTGTATTGACACGACCATTATCAGCCTCGACCCACGGTAGTATGAATAGACGATATGAAGCAGGGGCTCACAATGTTCTGCTCATATCGTCTCCACCGTTGGTAACGCTCTGCCGAGACCTTGTTAAAAACAGGTATCGCTATGCCGATAGCAAGATAACGCTATGCC